>JACCQW010000137.1 GCA_013813955.1 Solirubrobacterales bacterium | reverse complement strand
GCCTGAGGTCGAGCACGCCGGGTGGGCCACGGGCGGCGGGCTACCCTTCGGCGGCCTTGCGGCCCGAGTACTCCGCGAGGAACTCCGCGATCGCCTGCGCCTCGCGCCCCGTGGCGATGTTCTCGGGCATGATCGCGCCGGAGAAACCGCCGTTGCGAATAGCGTAGAGGACGTCCGCGACCTCCTCCTTGCGCGTGTCGAAGCTCGGCCCGTCGGTGCGCTCGCGGTCGCCGACGTCGCTGGCCGAGCCCTGCGCGCCGGCCACCTCGAGCGAGTGGCAGCCCGAGCAGCGCTCGGCGAACAGGACCGCGCCGGCACGGTTGGGATCGTCGTCGGCGAGCTTGACCCCCTGCGCCCCGCAGGCCGTCATCAGGAGCGCGGCGCAGAGGGCGAGGGCGACGATCGGGAGGCGGCGGGCCATGGCGGCGCAGATCATACGAGACAATCCCCGGCCCGATGACTCGCTCACCGCTTCCGATCATCGCCCTCGCGGCGGTCCTGCTGCTCGTCGTCCTAGCCATCGCGAGCTTCGGCGGCGACGGCACGGTGCGCTCCGAGCGCCCGGCTCTGCGCCTGGCCGTCGACGAGTACCGGATCAACCCCCAGGACGTGTCAGTGCCCCCGGGGCGGCTGAAGTTCGTCGTGCGCAACACCGGGCGGCTGACGCACAACCTCGTCATCGAGATCGAGCCCGGCGACCCCGAGGCACCACCGATCGAGGTCGGCCGCGTGGACACGATGCAGCCCGGGGAGACCGCCGACCCGATCAAGCTCACGCTGCAGGCTCGCGAGTACCAGCTGCGCTGCACGATCGCCAACCACGATGACCTCGGCCAGTACGGGACGCTCGTGGTGGAGGAGTGAGGGCGTGCGCGCCGAAGCACACCCGCATCCCGGCGCCGGCTCGATCAGACGGGCGCAGCGACGACGCGCGACCCGTCCCTACGGCGGCAACCGGGGCCGGCGCCGGGTCCCTCTTGACGCCCTGACGCCATGAGCGCGTCCGGCGACCCGCAGCACGGCTTCCGCGACACGATCGGGCACTTCGCCACCGGGGTGACGATCGTCACCGCCGCCGGTCCCGACGGGCCGGCGGGGATGACCACCAATGCCGTGACGTCGCTGTCGCTGGACCCGATGCTGCTGCTCGTGTGCTTCGAGCAGGCCTCGCGCACGCTGCCGGTCGTGCGCGACGCGGGGCGCTTCGCGGTCAACGTCCTGCGGGCGGGCGACGAGGACCTCGCCGCGCTGTTCGCAACCAAGGCGGTGGCGCGTGCGAAGTTCGAGAGCGTCGCCCACGGCGAGGAGCACGGCGTGCCGGTGCTCGATCGCGCGCTGGCGTGGATCGCCTGCGACCTGCGCTCGCTCCAGGAGGCGGGCGACCACGTGATCGCGATCGGCGAGGTGCTCGGCACGGGCGTCGACGGCGACGACGACCCGCTCGTGTGGTTCCGCGGGCGCTACATGACGGTGGTGCGCCGGGTTTGAGCGGTGGCGCCCTGCGGAAAGAAGTCACGCCGGATGCGCCTCATCCCGGCGCGCAGCCGCGTCGGCACGTGGACGGTCTACTTCGACCAGCGCAGGTCGTTCTCGCGCTCCACGCGGCCGCAGTTCCGCTCCTCGATCACCGTGCGGCGGACCTTCAGCCGGCGCTAGACGACCAGCGCCGCGCGCAGGGCGAGGAAGGCGACGACGAGGGCGGCGGCGGCCATCACGCCGATCTCGCGACGGACGATGGCCAGGACCACGGAGCGCTGCTCGGCCTCGGGCAGCGCTCCGACGGCCTGCGCATCGGCGATGGCGCGCTGCTCGAGCACCTGCTCGGCGGCCACGACGCGCAGCTGCTCGGCGACGAGGCCGATGGCGACCGGCAGCAGCGCGTAGAGCCAGTACAGCCCGTCGGCGGGCTCATAGCCCGCGACGGCGAGCCCGCCGGCCACCAGCGCCTGCGCCACGGCGACGCCCTGGGCGATGCGCAGGAGCGGCCACACGGCGGAGGTCGGCTGCACCTGCCACCAGCGCAGGGCAGCGAAGGCGCCGGCGACCGCGGCGGAGCCGGCTGTCGCATAGGCCGCCAGCGCGGCGAGTGTAGTCTCAGACACTAAGTATCAAGTCGTCACAAAACGGTGATAGAAAGGCTTCCGTGCTCGAGAGCTACCTGCCCGCCATCGTGTTCGTCGTACTCGGAACGGCGGTCGGCGCGGCGTTCGCGGGGCTCAACACGTTGCTCGGGCCGCGCCGCGAGATCGCGCAGAAGCAGGACCCCTACGAGTGCGGCCTGCCGTCGGAGGTCCAACAGGGCTTTCGCTTCGGGATCAGCTTCTACCTGATCGCGATGCTCTTCATCCTCTTCGACATCGAGGTCATCTTCCTCTATCCGGTCGCCATCCAGCTGAAGTCCTTCGGGACGTTCGCGCTGATCGAGATCATCGTCTTCATCACGCTTCTGATGGCCGCGTTCGTCTACGTCTGGCGCCGGGGGGCCCTGGAATGGAAGTGATCCGCCAGAAGGTCGGACCATCGTCCGCAGACGAGTCCTCGGAGGACTTCCGCGTCCGCCAGCTGCGCGCCCGCGACATGCTGCGCGGCGACCTGGAGGGCCAGGCGCTCGAGCAGTACGTCGAGGAGCGCGTGCTTACCACGACGCTGGACAAGGCCGTCAGCTGGGCGCGCTCCAACGCGCTGTTTCCCGCCACGTTCGGCCTGGCCTGCTGCGCGATCGAGATGATGTCGATCGTCGCCGCGCGCGTCGACGTCGCGCGCTTCGGCTTCGAGGCCTTCCGCGCCTCCCCCCGCCAGGCCGACCTGCTCATCCTCTCCGGCCGCGTGTCGATCAAGATGGCGCCGATCGTCCGGCGCATCTACGACCAGATGCTCGAGCCGAAATGGGCGATCGCGATGGGCGCGTGCTCGAGCTCGATGGGCGTCTTCAACAACTACGCGATCGTGCCCGCCGACAAGTTCATGCCCGTCGACGTGCACGTGCCCGGCTGCCCGCCGCGCCCGGAGGCGCTCATGCACGGGATCCTCAAGCTGCGCAAGATGATCCAGGAGGACCCCGACATCGGCTGGCGCGATGGCTACCACGCCCGCGGCACGGAGGAGATCGCCGAGGGCGCGGGCGAGGCCGACAACCCGACGGCGGTCAACGTCTTCCTGCCGGGGGACACCGCGGGTGCCTGACGCCACCGGGCTCGAGCTTCTGGCCCAGGACCTGCGCGAGGCCGACGCCGAGTCGGTGCTCGACACGCTGCACTTCCGCGACCGCGGCACCCTGATCGTCCATCCGCCGGCGATCCGCGCGACGCTGCTGCGCCTGCGCGCCAAGGGCTACCGCGCGCTCATGTCCGTGCACGGCGTCGACTACTACCCCGAGGAGCCGCGGCTCGGCGTGCACTACGAGCTGTTGGACATGAGCGCGCTGGACCGCCTGACCGTGAAGCTCCGCGTCCACACCGACGCGCCGGTCGTCGAGTCGGTCACGCCCGACTGGCCGACGGCCGACCACCAGGAGCGCGAGGTCTATGACATGTTCGGCGTCGTCTTCGAGGGCCACCACGACCTGCGGCGCATCCTGATGCCCGAGGACTACGAGGGCCACCCGCAGCGCCGCGACTTCCCGGTCGGCGGCGAGCCCATCCTGTTCACGTTCAACGAGGCGCAGGGAACGGCGTACACGCAATGAGCACGTATCGGGAGATGGAGGAGTCGATCACCATGGCGCCGGTCGAGCGCCTGGAGTCCGACGACCAGGAGCAGGAGCTGCTCACGCTGAACATGGGGCCGCACCACCCGGCTACGCACGGGGTGCTGCGGCTGCTGGTCACGCTGGACGGCGAGGTCGTCCGCGACCTCAAGCCGATCATCGGCTACGTCCACACCGGCATCGAGAAGACCGCGGAGGACAAGAGCTACTGGAAGGCCATCCCGGTCGTCGAGCGGATGGACTACCTGGCCTACTACTTCAACGCCTACGCGTTCTGCGGCGCGACGGAGACCCTGCTCGGCGTCGACGTCCCGCCCCGCGCGCAGTACCTGCGCGTGATCCACATGGAGCTCAACCGGATCATGAGCCACCTCGTGTGGCTCGGGACCAGCGCGCTGGACCTCGGCGCGATGTCGATGTTCTGGTACTGCTTTCGCGAGCGCGAGACGATCCTCGATCTCTTCGAGCAGAGCTCCGGCCAGCGCATGCACACGCGCTACTTCCAGGTCGGCGGCGTCATCGAGGACATCCCGCACGGCTTCGAGGAGAAGCTGCGCCAGTTCACGGCGCTCATGCCCAAGCGCGTGGGCCAGTACCGCGATCTGCTGCACCGCAACGAGATCGTGCTGCAGCGCCTGCGCGGCGTCTGCCCGCTCAGCGAGGAGAAGCTGCTCGAGCTCGGCATCACGGGCCCGCTGCTGCGCGCGGCCGGCAACCCGTGGGACCTGCGCAAGGCGATGCCCTACTGCTCCTACGGGGACTTCGACTTCAAGATCCCGGTCGGCACGCAGGGCGACAACTACGACCGCTACGCGGTCCGCATGGCCGAGATGGAGCAGTCGGTGCGCATCATCGACCAGGCGATGGACGGGCTCCCCGAGGGGCCGTTCATCACGACCGACCGCAAGGTCGCGCTGCCGCCGCGCCACGAGCTGGCGACATCGATGGAGGCGCTCATCCACCACTTCAAGCTCGTCACCGAGGGCTTCCGCGTGCCGCCCGGCGAGGTCTACTTCCCGATCGAGTCCCCGCGCGGCGAGCTCGGCTGCTTCGTGCGCTCCGACGGGTCCTCCAAGCCCGCGCGCGTGCACATGCGCGACCCCTCGTTCGTGAACCTGCAGGCCACCGCGCCGATGACCGAGGGGTCCTACATCGCCGACCTCATCGCCACGCTGGCGATGCTCGATCCGGTCCTGGGGGGGATCGACCGGTGAGACATAACGGGGACCGCGGCACGCAGCGGACGGGCGATCAGGTCCCCCGCTTCGGGCACGGCTCCCGCGTGCCCGGCTGGGACGACGCCGCGGACCTGACCAAGGATCCGGCGACGGTGCCCGACCTCGCCACCACGGAGGTGCCCCCCGAGCTGCGCGCCGAGATCGAGGCGCACATGGCCAAGTACCCCGATCACCGCAGTGCCGCGATCCCCGCCCTGGCCGCGGTGCAGCGCTGGCACGGGTGGTGCTCGCCGGCGGCCATCGAGCAGGCCGCGGCGGTCATGCGCCTCACGCCCGGCTACCTCGTCTCGGTCGCGAGCTTCTACGACATGCTCGAGACGACGCCGGTCGGCCGCCACGCGGTCTACGTGTGCACGAACATCTCGTGCTCGCTGTGCGGCGCCGACGAGCTGCTGGAGGCTGTCGAGCGCGCGACCGACGGCGACCCGGACTTCAACGTGCGCTCGTTCGAGTGCCTCGGCGCGTGCGACATCGCGCCGATGGCCTCCGTCGACGGCGTCTACATCGGCCCTATCACGCTCGACGAGGTGCCGCGGCTGGTGGAGCACATCCGCGAGGGCCTGCCGCCGCTGCCCGCCAAGCAGCTGCGGCTGCGCCGCAGCGTCGACCCGGGCGCGGCGACCGCCACGCCCGGCGGGGCGACGCCGCAGGGGCCCACCTCCTACGGCGGCGAGATGCCGGGCGATGCGGCCGGCCCTCCCGCCGCCATCGAGAACCCCCCGACCCAGCCCGACCAGACATGAGCCAGACGATCCTCTTCGCGGACATCGACGAGTCCGGCCTGTACACGCGGGAGGTCTACGAGCGCCGCGGCGGCTATGAGTCGCTGCGCCGCGCGCTGGCGATGCCGCGCGACCAGGTCCTGGAGGAGCTGCTGGCCTCCGGGCTGCGCGGCCGCGGCGGGGCCGGCTTCGCGATGGGCAAGAAGGTCTCCTTCATGCCCGCCGGGACGATGGACAAGTACCTCGTCTGCAACGCCGACGAGTCCGAGCCGGGCACCTTCAAGGACCGCGAGCTCATGCAGAAGAGCCCGCACATGCTCATCGAGGGCATCGTCATCTCCGCCTACGCGGCCGGCGCCAACCGCGCCTTCATCTACATCCGCGGCGAGTACGTCCACCAGGCCGACATCCTGGACGCCGCGCTCGCCGAGGCCCAGGAGGCCGGCTACCTCGGGGAGCGGATCCTGGGCTCGGACCTCACGCTGAACCTCGTCGTGCACCGCGGCGCGGGCGCCTACATCTGCGGCGAGGAGACCGGCCTGCTGGACTCCCTGGAGGGCAAGCGCGGCAACCCGCGCCTGAAGCCGCCGTTTCCCGCCAACCAGGGCCTGTACCAGGGCCCGACGCTCATCAACAACGTCGAGACGCTCGCCACCGTGCCGCACATCATCCGCATGGGCGGCGAGGAGTACGCCAAGCTCGGCACGGAGACCTCGACGGGCACCAAGCTCGTCTCGGTCAGCGGCAACGTCCAGCGGCCCGGCAACTACGAGATCGAGCTGGGCATCCCCTCGCGGGAGCTCATCTTCGACCTGGCCGGGGGCCCGCCCGAGGGCCGCGAGGTCAAGCTCTGGTTCCCCGGCGGCTCGTCCTCGCCGGTGCTGGAGAAGAAGGATCTCGACCTGCCCTACGACTTCGACGCGCTGGCCGAGGCCGGCTCGATGCTGGGCTCGGGAGCGATCATCGTCGTGGATGACAGCGTGCCGGTCGTCAGCGTTGCGCTGAAGCTCGCGAAGTTCTACCGCCACGAGTCGTGTGGCAAGTGCACGCCGTGCCGCGAGGGCACGCGCTGGACGGTGTCGATGCTCGAGCGCGTCGACAACGGCTTGGCCACGCCGATGGACCTCGACATCATGGCCTCCGTGCAGGAGCAGATCATCGGCAACTGCCTGTGCGTGCTGGGCGACGCGATGGCGATGCCGATCGGCTCGATGGTCGCCAAGTTCCGCGGCGAGTTCGAGGCCCACATCGAGGCCGCGCG
>JACCQW010000134.1 GCA_013813955.1 Solirubrobacterales bacterium | reverse complement strand
AGGCGGTCGCCGCCGCCAAGGCGGCGGGCGTGCAGGTCACCTGCGAGGTCAGCCCGCACCACCTCACGATGACCGACGAGGACGTCCGCGCCCTGGACCCGAGGCGCAAGATGAATCCGCCACTGCGCAGCGCGGCCGACCGGTCGGCGCTGATCGACGGGCTGCGCCGCGGGACGATCGACTGCGTCGCCACCGACCACGCGCCCCACGCGCGCGACGAGAAGGAGGTCCCCTTCGAGCAGGCGCCGATGGGTACGACCGGCCTGGAGACGGCGTTCGCCTCGCTGCACACCGACCTCGTCGTCCCCGGCACGCTCGGGCTGGGGCTCGTCGTCGAGCGGCTTTCCGCGGGACTGGGCCTGCTGGACCTGCTCGTCCCGCGGATCGCCGTGGGCGAGGCCGCCAACCTCGTGCTCGTCGACCTCGCGACCGAGTGGGTCGTGGGGGAGAGCGGCTACGAGAGCCGCTCGGAGAACTGCTGCTTCGCCGGGCGCCGGCTGCGCGGGCGCGTCCTGCTCACCGTCGCCGCCGGCTCCGT
The DNA here is from genome assembly GCA_013813955.1 of Solirubrobacterales bacterium. Lineage (GTDB taxonomy): Bacteria > Actinomycetota > Thermoleophilia > Solirubrobacterales > Solirubrobacteraceae > CADCVQ01. The sequence continues at coordinate 4,741 of JACCQW010000134.1, read as the reverse complement.
CGCCTACCGCGAGCGGTCGATCCTGATGGCGGCGGCATGAGCGAGGCGCTCGTGGGCGACCGGAGGCCGGAGGATGTCATGGGCGCTCGTGGCCGGCCGGCCCGCGATGGAGCCCCCACGGCCTACGTCCTGCTCGAGGACGGCACGCGCTTCGACGGCGTCGCCTGCGGGGCGCCGGACGTCGCGACCGGCGAAGTCGTCTTCACCACCGGCATGTCCGGCTACCAGGAGTCTGTGACCGACCCGAGCTTCGCCCACCAGGTCATCACGTTCACCTACCCGCACATCGGCAACTACGGGGTGAGCGCCGAGGCGATGGAGTCCGAGCGCGCCTGGGCGCGAGCGGTGATCATGCGCGCCGCCGTCAACGCCGAGGACGCTCCCGGCGCCGAGCGCGGCTGGCTGGACTGGCTGGCCGACTGCGGCGTGCCCGCGATCAGCGAGGTCGACACGCGCGCGCTCGTGCGCCACATCCGCGACGCGGGCTCCATGCGCGGTGGCGTCTTCCCGGCGAGCATGGACGAGGCCATGGCGCGCGAGCGGATCGGCGAGGAGCCGCCGATGACCGGTCAGGATCTCGCCGGTGTGGTCACCCCGGCGCGGATGAGCGTCCACGGGGGGGCCGGCGGCCCGCGGATCGCCGTGATCGACACCGGGATCAAGGGCTCGATCGTGCGCCAGCTCGTCCAGCGCGGCGCGACCGTCGAGCTGCACCCCTGCAGCGTCACCTCCGCCGAGCTGCTGGCCGGCGACGCGGACCTGTTCTTCCTGGCCAACGGCCCGGGGGACCCGGCGGCGCTGGGGCACATCGTGCAGACCGTGCGCGAGCTCGTCGGCAAGCGCCCGGTGTGGGGCATCTGCCTGGGCCACCAGCTGCTCTGCCAGGCGGTCGGGCTGCAGACCTACAAGCTGCCCTTCGGCCACCGCGGCGCCAACCACCCGGTCAAGGACCTGCGCACCGGACGCATCGAGATCACTTCCCAGAACCACGGCTTCGCGGTCACCCCGCCCGGCGGTGCCGCGCGGCTGGACTGGGCCCCGCCCGCCCGGGCCGTGCGCTGGGAGACGGACTTCGGCGTGGCCGAGCTGACGCACGTCAACCTCTACGACGGGACCGTGGAGGGGCTCACGCTGCTCGACGTCCCCGCGTCGACCGTCCAGTACCACCCCGAGGCCGGGCCGGGCCCGAACGACAGCCTGTACCTGTTCGACCGCTTCATGCAGGCCGCGGCCTGATGCCCCGCCGCGACGATATCCAGCGCATCCTCATCCTGGGCTCGGGCCCGATCGTCATCGGACAGGCCGCGGAGTTCGACTACTCCGGCGTGCAGGCCTGCAAGGTCCTGCGTGAGGAGGGTTACGAGGTGGTGCTCGTCAACTCCAACCCGGCGACGATCATGACCGACCCGGAGTTCGCCGACGCGACCTACGTCGAGCCGCTGCTGCCCGGCCCCGTCGCCCAGGTCATCGCGCGCGAGAAGCCCGACGCGCTGCTGCCCACGCTCGGCGGCCAGACGGCGCTGAACCTCGCCAAGGCGCTGCACGAGGACGGCACGCTGGCCGAGCACGGGGTCGAGCTCATCGGCGCCGACTACGACGCGATCGCCCGCGCCGAGGACCGCGAGCTCTTCCGCAGCACCATGGAGTCCGCGGGCCTGAGGATGCCGCGCAGCGCGATCGCCCGTGACATGACCGAGGCCGAGGACGCGCTCATCGACATCGGCCTGCCGATAATCGTGCGCCCGGCGTACACGCTCGGCGGACGCGGCGGCGGGATCGCCCGCACGCCCGAGGAGTTCCGCGCGATCGCGCGCGGGGGCCTGGACGCCTCGCCGATCGACCAGGTCCTGCTCGACGAGTCGGTGCTCGGCTGGGGCGAGTTCGAGCTCGAGGTCATGCGTGACGGCAACGACAACTGCGTGATCGTCTGCTCGATCGAGAACGTCGACCCGATGGGCGTGCACACCGGCGACAGCGTCACGGTGGCGCCTCAGCAGACGCTCACCGACCGCCTCTACCAGCGCCTGCGCGACCAGGCGTTCACGGTCATCCGCGCGGTCGGGGTGGAGACGGGCGGATCCAACGTGCAGTTCGCGGTCAATGCGCAGACCGAGGAGATCATGGTCATCGAGATGAACCCACGGGTCTCGCGCTCCTCGGCGCTGGCCTCCAAGGCCACCGGGTTCCCGATCGCCAAGATCGCCGCGCGCCTGGCCGTCGGCTACGCCCTGGAGGAGATCGACAACGACATCACGCGCCTGACGCCCGCCTCCTTCGAGCCCGCGATCGACTACGTCGTCGTCAAGTGGCCGCGCTTCGCCTTCGAGAAGTTCTCCGGCGCCGACGAGCGCCTGAGCACGCACATGAAGTCCGTGGGCGAGGCGATGGCGATCGGCCGCACGTTCGGGCAGGCCTTCGTCAAGGCGATGCGCAGCCGCGAGCTCGACGCGATCCCGGCGATCGACGGGCCGCCCGAAGCGCTGCTGGAGCGCCTCGAGCGCCCGGGCAGCGATCGCTACGACGTCCTGCTTGCCGCCTTCCGGGCCGGCGCAACGCCGCGGCAGGTTCACGAGCGCACGAGCATCGATCCGTGGTTCCTGCGCGAGCTGCACGATCTGGCCCTCGAGCCCGAGCGCGAGCTCGCCGGCTGCTCGCGCACGTACAAGGCCGTCGACACCTGCGCCGCAGAGTTCCCGGCCGAGACGCCCTACTACTACTCCAGCTGGGAGCGCGCCGGGCGGGCGGGACCGGCTCACGAGGTCCGCCGCGGCGACCGGCCGAGCGTGGTGATCCTCGGAGCGGGGCCCAACCGCATCGGCCAGGGCATCGAGTTCGACTACTGCTGCGTGCACGCCGCGATGACCGTCCGCGCCTCCGGACGCGACGCGGTGATGATCAACTGCAACCCCGAGACGGTCTCCACCGACTACGACACCTCCGACCGGCTGTACTTCGAGCCGCTGACGCTCGAGGACGTGCTCGGAGTCGTCGAGATCGAGCGGCCCGAGGGGCTCATCGTCCAGTTCGGGGGGCAGACCCCGCTCAAGCTCGCCGCCGGGCTGCAGGACGCCGGCGTGCCGATCCTCGGCACGGGTGTCGACGCCATCGACCTCGCCGAGGATCGGGGGCGCTTCGGCGACCTGCTGCACCGCCTCGGCTACCAGGCGCCCCCATACGCCACCGCGGTGGGTGTCCAGGACGCGCTGGCGGCCAGCGGCCGGGTCGGCTTTCCGCTGCTCGTGCGCCCCAGCTACGTGCTCGGCGGCCGCGCCATGGAGATCGTCTACTCGCAGGACGGCCTCGCCGACTACCTCGAGCGCACTGCGCCACCCGGCACGTCCGGCCCGGGCACCGCCGTCGAGCGCGGCCAGGCGGTGGGCCGCGCGCGCACGATCTTCCTGGACCGCTTCCTGGAGAACGCCATCGAGCTCGACGTCGACGCGCTGTGCGACGGCGAGAACGTGTGGGTCGGGGCGATCATGCAGCACGTCGAGGAGGCCGGGATCCACTCCGGTGACAGCGCCTGCGTCCTGCCGCCGCACTCGCTCGGGCCCGAGATGCTCGAGGAGATTCGCGCGCAGACGCGCGGCATCGCGGTCGGGCTGAAGACCGTCGGGCTCATCAACATCCAGTACGCGGTGCACGCGGGCCGGCTGTACGTCATCGAGGCCAACCCGCGCGCCTCGCGCACCGTGCCGTTCGTCTCCAAGGCGATCGGCGTCCCGCTGGCCAAGATGGCCTGCCGCCTGATGCTCGGCGAGCGCCTCGAGGACCTCGGCCTGCCGCCGGAGGCGATGCCCACCGACCACGTGTCGGTCAAGGAGGCGGTCCTGCCCTTCGATCGCTTCGCGGGCTCAGACGCGCTCCTCGGCCCGGAGATGCGCTCGACCGGCGAGGTCATGGGCGTCGCCCGCGACTTCCCGACCGCGTTCGCCAAGGCCCAGGCCGCCGCGGGCGCCCAGCTGCCGCAGTCGGGCACGGTGTTCATCACGGTGACCGACGGCGACAAGCCGGCGGCGCCCGCCATCGCCGCTCTGCTGGGGGACCTCGGCTTCCGGGTGGTCGCGACGGCCGGCACCGCTCAGGCCATCCGCGGGATGGGCGTCCGGGTGGACGCGGTGCTGGAGAAGATCGGCGACGGTTCGCCCAACGTCGTGGACCGCATCGAGCAGGGCGAGGTCGATCTGGTCATCAACACCCCCACCGGCTCCGGCGCGCGCGCGGACGGCTGGGAGATCCGCCGCGCGGCAGTCGCACGCGGGATCCCCTGCATCACGACGCTGTCCGGCGGCCATGCCGCGGCGCGGGCCATCGCCGCCGCGCGCGCCGGCGAGCCGACCGTGCTGTCGCTGCAGGAGATCCACCGCGACCGCTCGAGGGTGGGTTGAGGGTCCAGGCCCCGTTCGGCCGGCGTCGCGTGACCGTCGCCGTCACCGAGCACGTCGGCCCCTACAGGGTCCTGCACGCCGGCGACCCGGACGGTCCGTCGCCGTGGCCGGGGCAGTTCTACATGCTCGCCGCCGCCGAGGGCTGGGGCGGGGGGCGCGACGAGCGGCCCTACCTGCCCCGCGCGTTCTCCCATCTGAGCGCGGGCGACGGCCGGCTGGGCTTCATGCTCGAGGACATCGGGCCGGGAACCCACCGGCTGGCCCAGCTTCAGGCCGGCGACGTGCTGTGGCTCACCGGGCCGCTCGGCAGCGGCTTCACGCCGCCGTCCGACGGGCGCCGCGCGCTGCTGGCC
>JACCQW010000132.1 GCA_013813955.1 Solirubrobacterales bacterium | reverse complement strand
GTCGAGCTCGAGCGCCACAAGGGAGTCGGCGAGGTGGGCGTCGACCGCGGCCGCCGGGTCGCGCACCGAGGTCGGGGCCGTCGGGTCTCGGGCCACGAGCTCGGCGAGCCGGGCCAGGGCGGCCTCGGCCGGCGCGGGCAGGCCGAAGCGCTCGGCCAGCTCCGCAATTCGGCGGCCCGTCGCCTCCGTGCCGCTCATGATCTCAGGGTCCCGCCGCGTCCCCGCCGCTCGTGATGCCCGCGCCGCCCCTGGCATCCTTGGCCTCCTCTCGCGCCTTCGTGCGCGCGATCACGTCTGAGTAGCGCTCGCGCATCGCCCGCAGGCGGCCGGCCGCATGTGCGTCGAGCTCGGGCACCACGAGCTCGTCGAGCACCGGCAGGACGTCGTGGACGAGCGCCGGCCCCCGTGCCACCCATTGGAAGTACGAGCGCTCGCCGTGGTGGTAGGGCCCGTACAGCCGCGAGCGCGGAAACCTCTGGGCGAGCCAGCGCATGAGCGTCTCGTGGCGCACGTGCTTGCGCAGCATCACGTGCGGCTGCTTGCCGTCGCCCCCGAAGGAGCCCTCGCTCATCAGGATCCCCGCGACAAGCCCCCGCTCGATGTCGCTCAACACCGAAGCATTGTTACACCGAGGAGAAAAACGTGAAACCAGCGGGCGGCGTGGAGCGGGGAGGGACGCGTGGCCGGGACCGGAGGCCGGCGACGGAGATCGGCCGGTCCCTCAGGCGCCGAGCGGCGCCACGACCAGGTGGCGATCGGGCTCGTCGCCCTCGGAGTACGTCTGGACCTCGCCGCGGTCGCGCAGGTACTCGTGCACCAGCCGCCGCTCGCTCGCGGTCATCGCGTCCAGGGCGACGGGGCGCGCGTAGCGCAGCGCGTCGTCGGCGGCCTGGTCGGCCTGGCGGTGCAGCATCGTCTCGCGCCGCTCGCGGTAGCCCTCCGCGTCGATCACGATGCGCGGCCGGGGCGGGCCGGCGGCGTCTGTAGCGCGGGTGCCCGCGACGCGCTGGGCCAGGTGCTGCACGGCGTCGATCGTCTGGCCGTGGCGCCCGATGAACAGCCCGAGCTCCTCGCCGTGGACCACGCCGGTGCACGTCTCCTCGTCGAGGACGACCTCCACGGTCGCATCCAGGCCGAGCGCGGCGATCACCCGATCGAGCAGGTCGCGGACGGCCTCCTCGGGGGCGGGTTGTTTCATCGCCGGCGACCCGAGCGCTTCTTCTTCTTGCGCGGCGAACGGGGCGGTGGGCCGCTCGGCGTCCGCGCGCCCACGCCGGCGGGCACCTTCTCCTCGTCCGCCTTGCCGTTCTTGGAGCCGGTGAGGGTCGCCAGCAACCCGCCGCTGTCCGCGGCCGCGCCGTCGTCGCCGGTCTTCAGGGGAACGATCGGACCGATCGTCTTGCGCACGATGTACTGCTGGCCCACAGTCCACAGGTTCGTCGTGATCCAGTACACGATCAGGCCGGCCGGGAAGCTGATGATGAACACGGTGAAGACGAACGGCAGCGCGATCATCAACCGGCGCTGGTTCTTGTCGGCGGTGACCGTCATCAGCACACTGGAGATCAGCTGGCTGCCGATGTACAGGACGATGAGCGCCGCGAGGACCCCGCCCGTGGCCGCCGCGGTGAGGTCGGGGATGAACAGGAACTTCTCGGAGCCGTTCGCGCCCACGACCTTGCCGCACTCCTTCGCGGTCTGGCCGCAGATCTCGTTGCGCAGGTCGCCCTGCAGCAGGTAGAAGAGCCCGAGGAAGAACGGCAGTTGCAGGAGCAGCGGCAGGCAGGAGGCGAACGGGTTGATCTTGTTCTGCTGGTAGAACTTCATGACCTCCTGCTGCTGGCGCTGCTTGTCGCCCTTGTACTTGCTCTGCAGCGCCTTCAGCTCCGGTGCCACGCGCGCCATCGACTGCATCGACTTGAACTGCTTGACCGTCAGCGGAACAAGCAGCGCCCGCACGCATACGGTGAGCATCACGATCGACATCCCCCAGCCCAGGCCCACGGAGTCGTGGAAGAACTCGAGCACCGGGCGCAGCGTGTCCACGATGAACTGCAGCGGCTGGATGAGGGCGAGCGAGGTCATGGGGATCGGGTGGTGCGCCGGCGGGGCGAGAAGAGCCGCTGGGCTTCGATCGGGTCGTACCCGCCGTGGCTGAACGGATTGCACCGCACCACGCGCCAGCCCGCCAGCAGCAGCCCGCGAAGTATGCCGAACTCCTGTACCGCCTGGGCGCCGTACCGCGAGCACGTCGGCTCGTAGCGGCAGCGGCGGGGCAGCGCGGGGGAGATGACGCGCTGGTAGAACGCGATCGGCGCGAGCGCGATGCGCCGGGGGAGCATCAGCGTCCGCGCGTCGCCTGGTCGAGCAGCTCGCGCAGCGATTCGCGCACCCCCTCGAGTCCCGCGCGTGCGGCCAGCTCGCGGGCCTCGGGGCGCGCGACGACCACCACGTCGTACCCCGGGGCCAGTGCCGCGCCCTCGACCGCGAACGCCTCGCGCAGGAGCCGCTTGACGCGGTTGCGCTCGACGGCACCCCCGACCTTCCGCGACACCGATACGCCGAGGCGCGGAGCGTCCTCGGCACCGCGGGGGAAGGCGTGGACGACGAGGTGGCGGTTGCCGTGCGAGCGACCTTGACGGTAGACGCGCTCGAACTCCGCGCTGCGCGAGAGCCGGCCCCGGCGCAACCGGCGCGTCGACGGCGGGCGGGGGCGAAGATCGTCCACGCAGGGGAGCCTAGACCCTGCATGACGCAGATCGGCCCCGAGGCCGGGAGGCCTGCTCAGACGGTGAGGCGCTTGCGGCCCTTGGCGCGGCGGCGCTTGAGCGTCAGGCGGCCGGCCTTCGTCTGCATCCGCCGGCGGAAGCCGTGCGCGCGTGCGCGCTTGCGTTTCTTGGGCTGGTAGGTGCGCTTCATGGCTGGTGGGGCGCCGGCGGCGGCGCGGCGCGGATCCTAGCGGACGGGGGGCTCCGGGAGGTCGCGCCAGGTTTTTCCCGCGCTGTGCGAGCTCGCCTCGCGAAGGTCGCCTGGGGTCGCCCGACACGCCCCGGGGCGCTGGTATATTCGCCGCCGCCCGGGGCCTCGCGCCCCCCCCCGTCGTCCCGCAACACCGTGCTCCGGAGGAGGTCGATGCCGCCTGCCGTACCCCCACAGCTCGCCCACGACTGGACGCTGATCCAGAGCGAGCTGCGGCGCGCCGTCCCGGACTCCACCTTCGAGATCTGGCTGCAGCCCCTGCGCCCACGCGGGCTCATCGACGACACGCTCCTGGTCAGCGCCCCCGACCAGATCCGCAGCTGGGTGGCCGACCGCTTCGGACGCGTGCTCCAGACTTGCGCGGCGGCCGTCCTGGGCCCCGAGACCACCGTCGACGTCGTCGCCCCCGGCGCCTGCGTGGAACCCTCCGCCGGCGGAGCGGCGCGCCTCGGCGGCGTGCCCGTGCCCGAGCAGTTCAACCCGAAGCTGACCTTCGACCAGTTCGTCATCGGCGACTCCAACCGCTTCGCCCACGCCGCGGCGCTCGCGGTCGCTGAGCTCCCAGGCCAGGCGTACAACCCGCTCTTTCTCTATGGCCCGCCGGGTGTCGGCAAGACCCACCTGCTGCACTCCATCGGCAACTACGTCCGCCTCTTCGGCGGGGGGCTCACCGTCCGCTACACCACAGTCGAGCGCTTCACCAGCGAATTCGTCGCGGCGATCCAGAGCGGCGGCATCGAGGACTTCAAGGGCCGCTTCCGGCACAACGACGTCCTGCTCATCGACGACGTGCAGTTTCTGCAGAGCAAGGTGAAGACCGAGGAGGAGTTCTTCCACACCTTCAACGCCCTGTACGACACCGGCAGCCAGCTCGTGCTCACCTGCGATCGGCTGCCCGGCGACATGGACGCGCTGCAGGACCGCTTGCGCGAGCGGTTCGAGGCCGGCCTGGTCGCCGACATCGGGGCGCCCGACCTGGCCACGCGCATGACGATCTTGCGCAAGCGCGTCCATCACGACGGCATCGAGCTCGGCGACGACTCTGCCCTCCACGCCATCGCCCGCCGCATCACGGTCAACGCGCGTGCGCTCGAGGGCGCGCTCATCCGCGTCGTGGCCTTCCATTCGCTGACCGGCCGCCGGATCGACGGCGCGCTCGCCGACGAGGTCCTGTCGGGCCTGTACCCCCACGCGGGGCCCGCCGTGGCCGAGCCCACGATCGAGGCCGCGCTGCAGCTCGCGTGCGAGGAGTTCGGCGTCACCGCCGAGGAGCTTCTCTCCAGCCGGCGCACGGCTCGCGTGGTCTGGGCGCGTCAGGTGGCCATGTACCTCGCCCGGGAGCACACCGGCGCGACGCTGCCCGCCATCGGCCGGCACTTCGGCGGGCGCAACCACACCACGGTCATCCACGCCTGCCGCCGCACCGGCGAGCGGATGGCCTCAGACCCCGAGGCCGGCGCCATCGTGCGCAACCTCGCCAGGCGCCTCGGAGAGCCGCATGACGACCGCCGCAGTTGACACACTGCGGCTCTCCGCCCGCGGCCGGATGTGCGTCGTCTGCCCGCATCCTGCGGCCCTTCTCGTGCTTACGCACACATCCACACCCCCTATGACTCCTAGAAGAGATCCGAGGTGCTCATCGTGAAGCTTGCGATCGCGAGTGCCGACCTGCTCGCACAGCTCGGCACCGTCTCCCGTGTCGCATCGACCCGCAGCGCCGTGCAGGCTCTGTCCGGGGTGCAGCTCATCGCGCAGGACGGCGCCGCGGAGCTGCGCGCCACAGACATGGAGGTCGGCCTGCGCGTCCCGCTGACGGCGACCGTCGAGCGTGACGGCACCGTCGTCCTCCCCGCGCGCCTGATGCTCGATGTAGCGCGTTCGCTGCCCGCCGGCGAGGCGACGCTCGAGCTGCGCGCCGCCGAGCAGGACGTGGAGGTGGTGTCGGGCTCGGCCACCTTCCACATCCGCACGCTGCGCGCCGAGGACTTCCCCCCGTTCCCCGAGCCCGGCGGCGACGCCGTGGTCAAGGTCCCGGGTGCAGCGTTCGTGGAGACCATCAACAAGGTGGCCCGCTCGGCCTCGCGCGACGAGACGCGCCCGATCCTCACCGGCATACTGGTGTCGGCGTCGGGCACGGAGCTACGGATGGTCGCGACGGACTCCTACCGGCTGAGCGTCAAGGAGACGGTGCTGGACTCGCCGCTGGAGGGCGGCTTCGAGGCCAACGTCCCGGCCCGCGCGCTGCAGGAGCTGGCGCGCCTGGCCCAGCAGGTCGAGCCCGACGAGCTGACCGTGTCGGTGCACGCCAACCAGATCGTCTTCGAGGTGGGCGGCAGCGTGCTGTCATCGCGGCTGATCGACGGTCAGTTCCCGAACTATCGCCAGCTGCTGCCCGACACCTATGAGCACGAGCTGACGCTGGCCGGCGGCGAGCTGACCGAGGTCGTGCGGCGCATGAGCCTGATGGCACAGAAGAACGCGCCGCTGCGCCTGCGCTTCAGCGAGGGCGAGCTGACGGTCTCCGCCCAGACACCGGACGTCGGCGAGGCACGCGAGATGCTGCCGGTGCCGTTCGCCGGCGAACCGTTCGAGATCGGCTTCAACCCGGAGTTCCTGCGCGACGGGCTGGAGAGCGTGGAGGCCGGCGACCTCGTGCTCAAGCTCATCAGCCCGCTGCGCCCCGGCCTGGTCGAGGCCGCCGACGGCAGCGGGTTCGTGTACCTGATCATGCCGATCAGGCTCAACGTCTAGGCGCGGGCACCGCCGGTGCTCGTCACGCGGCTGCGCCTGCGCGACTTCCGCAGCTATGCGGCCGCGGAGGTGGGGCTGGGCCCCGGCCTGACCGTCGTGCACGGGCGCAACGGGGCGGGTAAGACGAACCTGCTCGAGGCCCTGTACTTCGGTTGCACCGGGCGCTCGTGCCGGACCTCCAACGAGCGCGAGGTGCTGCGCTTTGGCGCCCCCGCCGCGCGTGTGGAGCTCACGGCGCTCGACGCCGACGGGCGCGAGCACCGGTTGGCGGTGGGCTTCCAGCCCGGCGAGCCCAAGCACCTGAGCGCCGACGGGGCCGCGGTGCAGCGCATGGTCGACGTCCAGGCCCGCCCGCTCGTCTCGGTCTTCCTGCCCGACCGACTCGAGCTGGTCAAGGGGCCGCCGGCCTTGCGCCGGTCGCACCTCGACCAGGTGATCGCCGCGACGTGGCCGGGCCGGGCCGCCACGCGCCGCGCCTACGCGCAGGCCCTCGCACAGCGCAACGCGCTGCTGGCG
>JACCQW010000121.1 GCA_013813955.1 Solirubrobacterales bacterium | reverse complement strand
AGCGCGGTCTGCAGCAGCGCGGGGCGCGGCTTGCCCACGGTCTCGGCCCGCCGGCCGCACGCGGTCTCCACCGCGGCCAGCACCGCACCCGAGCCCGGCCACGGCCCGTCGGGCATCGGGTAGGTCGCATCGCGGCCGGCGCCCAGCAGGTGCGCGCCGCGCAGCGCGGCCTGGGTGGCCTCGCGCAGCTCGTGGAAGTCAAAGCCGTCGTGGCCGGCCACGACGACGACGTCGGCGCGGGAGGCGAACGCGGTGTCGTTGACGATCCGCAGGCCGGCGGCCTCGACGTGGCGGTGCACGGCCGCCGAGCCGATCACGACCGCGCTGGCGCCCGCGTGACACTCGGCGAGCGTGAACTGCAGCGCGCCGCCGCCCGTCACGACCTCCTCCAGCGAGGCCTGCACGCCCAGCCGCCACAGCTTGCGCACGAAGTCCTCGCCGGCGTGGCGGGCGTCGTTGGTGACGAAGGCGATGCCCTTGCCTGCCGCGCGCAGGGCGGCCACGGCCTCGACCGCGCCGTCCGTGCAGGCGTCGCCGACCCATACGCATCCGTCGAGGTCGAGCAGGACGTGGTCGTAGCGGTCGACCAGGGAGCTGACGGGCACGTGCGCCAGTTTGACTACCCTGACCGACCGTGCACCGCCCCGCCACCATCCTCGCCCTGCTGCTCAGCGCCGTGGCGATCGCCGCCTGCGGCAAGGACGACGAGACCCCCGCCGCGGGCGACGGGGCCGGCGCGACGGCCACGACCGCCGCGGGCACGGCCACTACCCGCACCACGGCGAGTGGCTGCGAGGCGGTCGAGCCCGCCGCCCCCAAGGGCGAGCAGGACCGCTCCGCGCCCTCCCGCGCGCTCGACGACGACAAGGCCTACACCGCCCTGCTGGACACCAGCTGCGGCAAGATCCGCATCCGGCTGGACGTCGACGACTCCCCGAAGACGAGCTCGTCGTTCGCGGCCCTGGCGCGCGACGGGTTCTACGACGGCCTGATCTTTCACCGGATCGCCAAGCCCGGCGGCAGCGACTTCGTCGTCCAGGGCGGCGACCCGGCCGGCACCGGCAACGGCGGCCCCGGCTACTCGGTCGTGGAGGCCCCGCCGAAGGACACCCGCTACGACGAGGGCGTCGTCGCGATGGCCAAGAGCGAGATCGAGGATCCCGGCACCTCGGGCAGCCAGTTCTTCATCGTCACCGCCGACAAGACCGACCTGCCGCCGGACTACGCGGTCCTCGGCCGCGTCGTCGGCAGCCGCAAGGCGGTCGGTCGCATCGCGGCGGCGGCGACCGACCCGCAGACCGAGATGCCGATCGAGCCGGTCGTCATCGAGAAGGTCACGATCACCGAGCGCGGCTAGCCGCGCGACCTAGAAGAGCGCGGCCTGCTCGGGCGGGTCCAGGCAGTCCGGGGCGTCGTGGCGCGCGTCGTTGACCGCGCGGCTGACCGGGCGGTGCGCCGTGGCCTCGAAGCCGCGCAGCAGGTCGTGCAGCCGGCCGGGCGGCGACGCGGGGTCGATCCAGTCCGCCTCATCGGAGGGCGCGAGGATCACCGGCATGCGGTCGTGCAGGCCGCGCAGGCGCTCGGTCGCCGCCGTCGTGACGATCGCGCAGCTGCGCAGCGGCTCGACGTCGTCCGCGGGTCGCCAGGAGGCCCAGAGACCTGCGAACGCGAACGGCGCGCCGTCGGCGCGCGTGATCCGGTGCGGCGTCCCCGCAGCCCATTCGTAGAAGCCGTCGGCGACGATCAGGCAGCGCCGCCGCGCGAAGGCGTCGCGGTAGGCCGGTCGCTCGGCGACGGTCTCGGCGCGCGCGTTGATCGTCTTGACGCCCAGGCCGCCGGGATCGGAGGCCCAGTGGGGAATCAGGCCCCAGCGCAGCAGCGCCCCCCGTGGCCCCTCGCGCCGCGAGATGACCGCGAGCACGTCGTCGCCCGGCGCGACGTTGTACCGCCTGCGCACCTCGAGCGACTCGCCGACGCCGAAACGGGCGCGGATCTGCGCCGGGTCAGGCGTGGCGAGCGTGAAGCGCCCGCACATCAGCCGCCGGCGCGCCCGGCGCGGGCCTTCTCCTGGGCCCGGCGCTGCTTGCGCCGCCCCACGACCCCGAGGACGACCAGCGCGACGATCACGATCACCAGGCCGAGGAGGATCGCACCGGTGGTCGACGCGCCGCCGAAGGGCAGCGCAATGAGCTGGGCGAGGCCGAAGCCGATCGCCAGCAGCACGATCACGATCACGATCAAAATGAGCACTCCGCGGGCGCGCAGCAGGCCGCCCGAGCCGGGCGGCGGCGCGATCAGCCCCATCAGGCGCAGGATCAGCAGCTGGCGGCTGGACGGCGCCTCCTGGCCGAGCTTCTCCACGGCCACCTTGAGGTCGCCCGCGCGGCGCTCGGCCAGGGCCAGCGACGCCTCGGCCATGCGCCGCAGCTGCATGCGCTCCTGCGGGCGCGACGCGGCGATCGCCTTGCGGAAGTGCTCGCGCGCGGCCTTGGCGTCGTAGCGCTCGGAGGCCCGCGCGCCGAGGATGGCCTGGGCGGCGGCGCGGTACTTCGTCTCGGCGTGCAGCTCCTCGTCCGAACGGCTCTCGAGCTGCTGCATCGCCCCCAGCGCGCTCTTCTGCTCCATCCGGACCTGTCGCGGCTTCGCCATGGGCAGCTCAGTATAGGAATAGGCTCGCGCCCGATGGACCTTGTGCGCACGACCAACCGGGCGATGATCGCCTTCGACCTCGCGCTCGGCGCGTCGGCGCTGGCGGCGCCCCGGCGCACGCTCGCGGTCCTCGGTCACGAGCCGCCCTCGCCCGACGCCGAGCACCTCTTCCGCCGCTGCGGGCCGATCTGGCTGACCTACGCCGCGGCGCACGCGGTGGCAGCGGTCCGCGGGCGCCCGGAGGACTGGTGGGCCGTGGCGTGGCTGCGCTCGACGGAGATCGCCACGGACGTCGTCTGGTCGCGATCGCCGGCGATCAGCCGTCCCGGGGCCAAGGCCGGGCTGTGGCTCGCTGGGGCGTTCAACCTCGCGCTCGCGCTGGGCGCAGGCGCGGTCGCCCGCCGCGGCTGAGCGGTTACCCTCGGCGCGGTGAGACGACTTGGCGCCCTCCTGGCGGTCCTCGCGCTGGCCGCTGCCCTGCCCGCCCCAGCCGTCGCGCAGCAGAACCCGTTCACCCCCCTGCCGCCCGCGCCCCAGGACCCGCCGGCGGCGCCCGCCCCCCAGG
>JACCQW010000114.1 GCA_013813955.1 Solirubrobacterales bacterium | reverse complement strand
GCCGACGAAGGGGCCGTGGCAGGCGCCCGCGAGCGGCGCGGGGAGGGGCAGGTCCCACTCCTCTCCGCGTCCGGCGCCGACCGCGTCAACCGGTGGTCCTGCGGGAGAGCCGCTCGGTCGGGCCATGTCGCCCGGCTGCGGATCGCTGCGCAGCATGCGCTCGTGAAGCGCGGCCAGCTCGTGGGACGGCGCCGTCCCCAGCTCATCTCGGAGCCGCTGGCGCAGCCGCTCGTAGACATGCAGCGCTTCCGCGACGTCCCCGCGCTGCGCGAGCGCCTCCATCCACAGGTGGTGGCCCGACTCGCGAAACGGGGCACGCTCGGCGAGCGTCCTAGCGGCGCGCAGCGCGGGCGACAGATCGGCTCCGCCCAGCACCGTTCCCGCCGCGGCGATGATCTCCAGGGCTTCCAGCTCCAGGTCGGCGAGCTCTCTTCGGCGCTGCTCGATCCATTCGGCGTCAAGGCCCGGGAGGAGCCCCCGCGAGGTGATGTCAGCCGCGGCACGTGCGGTCGCGCAGGCCCCGCGCGGATCTCCCGCGGCAAGTGCGGCCCGCCCCTTCGCCACCGCGGCGGCGGCCGTCTCGACGTCCACCGTGGCTTCCGGGGACAGTCGCAGGCACAGCTCGGTGCGGCCCTCGAGGATGCCCGGCCCGAGGACCCTGCGAAGCCTCGACAGCAGGGTCTTCAGCGCCCCGTCCGCGTCGGCCGGCGGCTGCTCTGGCCAGATCGCCGCCACCAGCTCGTCCCGGCGCACGGGACGCTCCCGATGCAGTACCAGGAACGCGAAGAGCAGGCGCCCCTGGCGCGACGGCAGGACGGTCTCGATGCGGCGGCCGGCGACCTCGACGGTGAGCGGCCCGCACAGCTCGATCTTCGTCCGCTCGCTCATAGGTTCATGCAGCGGGCTCGCATCCCAGCTACCCCGGTTTCGGTGATGGTGTCTACCTCTGCTCGCGTTTGACCGGATTCAGGCTAATCGACGCGGGGGGCTCGGACTAGGTGCGGCGAGCACCTAGTACGTCGAGGCTGTGCTCGACACCTTCGAAACGAACCAGCAACCCAGCCTCAGAGCACGGTCAGCTGAAGCGCAGCGCCGACCGCGCCGCAGCCGAGCACGACGTAGAGCACGGTGAGCTTGCCGTGGTAGCGGTTGAGCATCAGGAAGGCACCGATCGCGAGTACTGCCGTGTAGGCATCGACGACGCTGGCGTCGACGATGTCGACGGTCACCGCCGCGATCAGGCCGATCACGCCAGCGGCGACGCCGAACAGGAACGGGCGGATGCGCGGATTCTCGGCGACGGCGACGAGGCCGCGGTGAAAGAAGATCGGGAACACGAACGCCGGCAGGAAGATGCCGAGGGTCATCGCCAAGCCGCCTGCGAGGCCACCGGCGACGTAGCCGACGAAGGTCGAGAAGATGATCAGTGGCGCCGGCAGGACACCGCCCATCGCCAGCCCATCGACGAACTGGCTGTCCGTGAGCCAGTGGTGGACGTTGACCGAGCTCTCCTGGAGGAACGGGATCACGGTGAAGGCGCCCCCGAAGGTCAGCAGGCCAGCCTCCAGCCCCTCCCAGAAGATCGTCGCGGTCAGCGACACGGTCACTGCGCCCATCGGGACGACGAGGAAGCCCGGGGCAAGGGAGAACGATTGTGGGCGACCCGCCCACCGGTCGGCGTTGATCCACAGCTCGTAGGCAAGGCCCGCGCCGAGCAGGACGAGGACGAAGCTCGCGTCGACGAACAGGATCAGCACGAAGCCGACGATCGCGATCAGCGCGAGTGGGAAATCGGTGATGAACGTCCCGCTCAGCCTCACGACCGCTCGGGCGACGATCGCCCCGACCGCAGCCGTGAGGCCGTAGAAGAGCTCGTCGAGACGTCCGGCCAGGTTCGCCTCGACGTAGACGATCGACAGCGCCAGCATCAACGCGAACCCCGGCAACATGAAGCCGAGGCCGGCGAGAAAGCCGCCGAGCTTGCCGCCGCGGATGCGCCCGAAATAGACGCAGAGCTCGTGCGCCTCGGGCCCCGGGAGCACCTGATAGACGGCGAGCGTCTTCTTGAACGTCTCCTCGGAGACCCAGCGCTCCTCGTCAACGCACTCGCGCTTGATCATCGCGATCTGAGCGGCCGGCCCTCCCCAGGCGAGACCCCCGAACTTGAGGAAGCGAAGAAAGATCGAACGCGGCGAGTCCGATCCTCCCTCTGCCGGCTCGTTCTCCTGGGTAGCTGCTGAAACCACGGTTACACCTCTACCAAGGAGGCGATGTCAGTGCGCGACCGCGAGCAACTCGCGTGGACCGCCGAGCAGGTCGTCGAGGAGGGCAACGGGCGCGGCGCAGTGCTCGGCGCGTTCGACGGCGAGGCCGAGGGCGAGGGCTACCAAAGCGTCGATCTGGGCTGAGCGCCCGCCGTAGCGGGCATTTCCCTGCATCTCACGGAGGGGGAGGGATTCGAACCCTCGGTAGCGGGGTTACCGCTACAACGGTTTTCGAGACCGCCCCGTTCAACCACTCCGGCACCCCTCCAGGCGCGCGACGGGCGCGCGTTTCAGGATAGGTAATCGCGGCCGCTCAGCGCCGTGAGCCGAAGAACCCGGTCAGCAGCGCCGCGCACTCGGCCGCGAGCAGCCCGTCCGCCACGGCCGGCCGGTGGTTCAGGCGCGGCTCGGCGAGCACGTCGAGGACCGACCCGGCCGCGCCCGCCTTCGGGTCGGTCGTGCCGTAGACGACCCGCGGCAGGCGCGCGAGCACGATCGCCCCCGCGCACATCGCGCACGGCTCCAGGGTCACGTACAGCACGGCGTCGAGCACCCGCCAGGACCCGCCGGCGCGGCTGGCCTCGCGCAGCGCGAGGACCTCGGCGTGCGCCGTGGGATCCTGGCGCAGCTCGCGCTCGTTGTGCCCCGAGCCGATGACCTCGCCGTCGCGCACGACGACCGCCCCGATCGGCACGTCGTCGTGGTCGAGGGCCGCCTGCGCCTCGCGGATGGCCAGGCGCATGAAGTACTCGTCGCGAGGAAAGAAGGCCACCGCGCCATCATCGCGCCCGCGGGGTCACGGTGGGTGCGAGACTCCACGGTCGCGGTGGTGTTCCACACAGGACCGGCGCCGCGGCGCCCACCCCCCATACACGTGACTCGCGACTCGCCAGCTCTGGGACTCATCCGCCCGGCCGTTCTCGCCGGACTGGCCGCCGCATGCGTGCTCGTGCCCGCGGCGTCCGCGCTCGGCTCGGCCCCCGGCGGCCCGGTCCCGACGGGCGAGCTCGGCACGGTGGCCAAGGAGATCGTCGTCCGCGAGAAGGGTCAGGCGAGCCCGCGCCTGGTCCGCGTGGAGAAGGGCGCGAGCGTCGCGGCGCGCCTGCGCGAGCTTCGCGGCAAGGACGACGTGGTCTACGCCGCGCGCAACCCGATCGCGCGGGCGACGGCGTTCAACCCCAACGACCCCGGCCTGAGCGGCGCGGCCGGTGGCTGGCGCGATGCGCAGTGGAACTTCCTGCCGCTCATCGGCGTCAACGCGCCCGACGCGTGGACGAACCTCTCCAACGCCGGGCGGCCCGGCGGCAGCGGGACGATCGTGGCCGTCATCGACAGCGGCGTGGCCTATAGCAGCCGCGGCCAGTACAGGGCGTCGCCGGACTTCTCGCGGTCGCAGTTCGTGCGCGGCTATGACTTTCTGAGCAAGGACGACCGGCCGCACGACGCGTCGGGCCACGGCACCCACGTCGCCTCGACCATCGCCGAGCGCACTAACAACGGCGTGGCGCTGACCGGCCTGGCCTACGGCACGAAGATCATGCCGATCCGCGTCCTCAACGCGCAGGGCTTCGGCGACGCCGACGACATCGCCCGCGGTGTTCGCTACGCGGTGCGCCGCGGCGCCGACGTGATCAACCTCTCGATGGAGTTCGACCCGCGGATCGGCGCACGCGACGTACCGAGCCTCGTGGACGCGCTGCGGCACGCCGAGAGCCGTGGGGTCGTCGTCGTGGCCGCCGCGGGCAACCAGGGCGCTGCCGGCGTCCCCTACCCCGCGCGCTACAGGACAGTGGTCGCCGTGGGCGCGACCACGATCCGCCGGTGCGCGGCCAACTACTCCAACTACGGCAGCCGCGTGGACCTCGTGGCGCCCGGCGGCGGCCGCGACGCCGATCTGCCCGACGCGGGCTGCGACCCGGCAGCGGCCCAGAGCCCGGAGATCCTGCAGATGACGTTCTTCGAGCGCCGCCCCGGCGCCTTCGGCTTCCCGTCGGGCTATCAGGGCACCTCGATGGCCGCTCCGCACGTGTCGGCGACCGCCGCGCTCGTAATCGCCAGCCGGGTCCTCGGCGCCCGCCCCTCGCCGCGCTCCGTCCTGCGCCACCTGCAGGGCACCGCGCAGGAGGCCGGGCCCCCCGGTGAGGACAAGCACTACGGCGCCGGGCTGCTCGACGCGGCCGCCGCCACCGCGCCGCGCTGACCTTCTCGCCGCGCTGACCTTCGCGCCGCGCTGACCTTCGCGCCGAGGGCGCTCTAGGTGGTCCGGATGATCAGGACCGAGCAGGGCGCGTGGTGGGAGATCCTGTTGGGCACGGAGCCCAGCAGAAAGCGCTTGGCGCCGGTCATGCCCTTGTTCCCCACGACGATCAGGTCGGCGTCGCGCTCCTCGGCCACGTCGAGGATCGCGTCGGCCGGGTCGCCCTGGCGGGGGAAGACCCCCACGTCGACGCCGGCCTCCCTGATCTCGGCGGCGGCCTCGCTGAGCGTGCCGTCGACGTCCTCGCGCGGGTTGACCATCCACTGCAGGTCGTCAGGGACCTGGACGGCCTCCTCGCGCAGGCGCGCGTCGGACACGGGCTCATAGGCGCTCACCAGCTCGATCCGCGCGCCGACGGCGCTGGCGAGCATGATGGCCTGCTTCACCGCCTCCCTGGCGGTGTCGGATCCGTCGGTGCCCACCACGATCGAGCCGAACATGCCTCTCCTTTCGCCGCCGGGACCGGACGGCGAGCATCATATGGGGGGCCGATCAGGCGAGCTTGACGATCGCGATGACGATCCCGGCCAGGACGAAGACGACGATCGCCGCCTGCATCCAGATCCATGTCGGCGACACCGTGCGGGAGGACCTAGACGCCGAGCTTGTCGTTGATCGCGCCGATGGCGGCGTTGATGCGCGAGTTGACGGTCATCGTCGCGCGGCTGATCGTGCGCTGGGCGTCGGCGAGCGTCCGGCGGCTGGGCCGGCGCAGCGCCGCGTTGGCCACCTCGATGTCATCGCCGAAGCCGGTCATCGCCGAGACGAGGCGGTCGTGCTCGGGGCGCACGTCGGTGGGCACGTCGATCCGCCGCAGGTCGCCCACCACGCCGTCGATCGCGCCCTCGAAGCGCGCCAGCGTGCGCTGGTCCTCGCGCGCGGAGCTCGTCGAGGTGATCTCGCGCGAGACCTGGCTCACGGTGGCCGCGAACTCCGCCTGCGCGGCGTTGACCTGATCGACGTAGGCGGTGTTCTCCGAGGAGTCGCCACCGCACCCGGCGAGCGCGGCGAGGACGAGGAGCAGCGCGCCGGCGGACGCAGGGCGGGCGGGACGAGCCACGCCGGCACCTTATCGAGCGGCGCCGAGGGCATGCCCCGGCATGTGCAGCGGGCGCGGGCGACGGCCCGGGCGAGCGAGCGCGCGCAGGCAGAGCCGCGGCGTGGCCGAAGGCCGCGTTCCCGAGCGCGAAACCTCTCGGCGCTACCGTGAACATCACCACCGACCCCAGAGGCCCCGATGCTCAACTTCCTCAGCAAGCACAAGACCCAGATGCCCGAGCCCGACCAGGCGCTCCCGGGCCGCGACACGCCGATGGCGGTGCCCGAGCGCCACTTCGTGCTCGGCACGCCCCTGCGCCCGCCGTTCCCCGACGACACCGAGCGGGCCGTCTTCGGGATGGGCTGCTTCTGGGGGGCGGAGCGCATCTTCTGGCAGGCGCCCGGTGTCTTCTCGACCGCCGCCGGCTACGCGGCGGGGTTCACGGCGAACCCCACCTACGAGGAGGTCTGCAGCGCCAAGACCGGCCACAACGAGGTCGTGCTCGTCGTCTTCCGTCCCGAAGAGCTCTCCTACGAGGAGCTGCTGCGGACGTTCTGGGAGGGCCACGACCCGACGCAGGGCATGCGCCAGGGCAACGACGTCGGAACGCAGTACCGCTCCGGCATCTACACCTCCGGCGAGGCGCAGCAGGCTGCCGCGGTAGCCTCCCGCGATCGCTACCAGGAGGCGCTGACCGCCGCCGGCCGCGGCGAGATCTCCACGGAGATCGAGCCCGCGGGCGAGTTCTACTACGCCGAGGACTACCACCAGCAGTACCTCGCCAAGGTCCCCAACGGCTACTGCGGCATCGGCGGCACCGGCGTGAGCTGCCCGATCGGCACCGGGGCGCGCACGACGCCGTAGACCAGCAGGGCGGTTCCCGTTAGCCTCATCGCACCGGGTTGTTGCAAAGCGGGAGGAACGCGGTATGGCCACGATGGAGCGCAGCGCGAAGCAGGGCGTCCCGGCGTCGTGACCGCGCCGCGCACCCACCAGACCGTGCGGATCGGGCGCGGGGCACATCGCTCGCCGGCCGACGGGGCGTGCGTCGTCGAGCTGTCCTCGATGCTGGCCGGCGAGCCGTTCTCCGACCGCCCGCGCTGCGTCTCCCCGGTGGTCGCCGGCTTCCTGCGCGCGCTCAACGACCGCGTCCCCTACGCCACCCGCCAGCGCCTGTACCCGTACGCCGCGCGGGCGGTGGGCACTCGCGGCGACCGGCGGGTGGAGCGCGGACGCCGCGACCTGTGCATCGCGCGCGCGGGCGTCGACCTCGCC
>JACCQW010000077.1 GCA_013813955.1 Solirubrobacterales bacterium | reverse complement strand
CGCTGGAGAACGCCGTGGGCAGGCCGGGCGCGCTGCCGGGCGTGCGCTCCTGCGCCGCCGCGGGCGGGGGCGCGGCAGACAGCGTGCAAACGACACCCAGCAGCGCGGCGCAGCACGCCGCGGCCCTCGTCACGCCTGGAAGCTCCAGAGCTTGTTGCCCAGGAAGTTCAGCGGCGTGGCGGCGGCGACCGCGAGGGCCTGAGCGGGAACCTCGGCGACGTCGAGTCCCGCCACCAGCGCGTGGAGCACGAGCAGGTTGAAGGCGAACGCGGTCAGCGAGACGACGAAGAAGCGCGCGCCCTGGGAGCCCGCGTGGCCCCCCCGCGCGCGGAACGTCCAGATCCGGTGCCAGACGAAGTTGTTGGTCAGCGCGACGACGAACGCGGCGGTCGCCGCCACCCGGTAGTCGACCGACGCGGCGTGCACGAGCACCGAGAAGACGGCCAGGTTGACGACGTACCCGCTGGCCCCGACGGTGGCGAAGCGCACGACCTCCAGCCAGTTGCGCGGGCGGCGCAGGCCGGCGCGCACGCGGGTGCGCGTCGTGGGGGCGTCGACGGCGACAGCGTCCTCGGACACCCCGGAGAGGCTACCCAGCGTCGCGTCGTCATCGAGGGTGGAAGTGCGCAACCGCCATCGGCGTGACGTCGGCGATCGACCACGCGCCGTCGCGTGCGCGCTCGGGCGGGGGCTCCACGCCGCAGAACAGCAGCGCGCCGAGCGAGTCGGCGCGGTGCAGCGACCCGTGGCTGCCGCCGCCGACGTGCGCCACGCCGCCCCAGTCGGGGAACTCGTAGGCCGGCGCCGCGGAGAGCAGGACGTCGCCGGATGTCGGGCAGTCCAGCGCGGCCCAGACGCGCGCCAGCGCGTCGGGGTACTGCTCGCAGCGCAGGGTGCCGTCCTCGATCCGTGCGGTCAGCGTGTCGAGCTCGCCCTCGACGTGCCAGCGACCCCCGCGGGGGTCGCGGATCTCGCCGCCCGGCGCGAAACGCAGCTCGCCGCGCTCGCCGGCGATCCACGCCTGGCCGCCCGCCCGCCACATGACCAGATCGACGCCCTCGATCGCGCGCGCGGTCTGGACCAGTCGCGGCAGCGCCGCGTCGCGCCCCTCCTCCAGAAGCGCGTAGACCATCGCCGAGCGCTGGGCCGGGCACAGCGCGATCTCGGCGTGCTCGCCGCGCGCGCCCGAGGGCTGCATCACCTCCCACTCTTCGAAGGCCCCCACGAAGTCGATCGTCTGCTCGACCGGGGCATGGGAGTGGTCGGCCATGACGATCACCGCGTGCGCGTCCAGGAAGGCGTCCGTCCCGCCGCCCGCGTGCATGAGCCGCTCCAGCTCACGGTCGGCGGTGGCGATCGAGGCGACCTGCGCGTGCGGCCCGTTCTTGTGGGAGTGCGTGTCGTTGTCGGGCAGCGAGAACAGCATGAAGTCGAAGAGGTCGTGCTCCACCAGGTAGGAGCCGACGCAGCCGGTGTGCTGGTCGCGCACGCCGGGCAGCCCGAGCTGCGACCAGCAGCCGGTCTTGCGGCTGGCGAAGATGTCGGCGTAGAACAGCTCGCGCGGGCCCTGGACGGAGCGGCGAAAGAGCGTCGAGGCCAGCCGCGTGAGCGCGAAGTCCCGGGAGACCTCGTGCGTGTGGCGGCCGCGGTACATCAGGTACGTCGTGCCGGCGGTGCGCACGTCGGCGTCGTCGAGCGCCTCGAAGACCGTGCGCACGTCCTGCGAGAGGTGCTCGCCGTTCATGTTGAAGATCGTGTCGATGAGCTGGCGGTTGATCCCGAAGCGCCGCGCGGCGGAGAACGACGAGCCGTACTCCACGTAGCGCCCCTCGGCCCGCGAGTACCAGTTCATCGACGGGATGTGGTGGCCGTCCTGCAGGCGTCCCGTGGCGATCGTCGCGGCGCACACCGGCGTGACCGAGGGAAAGGCCGCGCTGCAGTCGTCGACGTAGGTGCCGCGGTCGCGGATCGCCTTCAGCGCGGGCGCCCGGCCGGTGGCGATCGCCCGCTCGAGCATCGACGGCTTGAGCCCGTCGATGACCGCCAGGACGAGCTTCATCGCAGGATCCGCAGCCCGGCGTACTTCTCGCCCTCGCGCCGCCGGCCGCGCATGAGCAGGAAGGCGAGGAACCCCAGCGCCACGATCGCCACGGGCGGGGCGACGACGACAAGGGCGGCGAGCACGAGCGCGCAGCCGTCGGCATAGACCGGCAGCGCGGCGCGCGCGTCGGCGTCCAGGCGAGCGCGCGTGCGTGCCAGCAG
>JACCQW010000075.1 GCA_013813955.1 Solirubrobacterales bacterium | reverse complement strand
TCGGCGGCGCGGGCGGCGTGCGGATCATCATGGGCACGCTGCTGCCGATCATCAACACGATCGACTTCGGGGGCGGCGTCGCCTCGGCCGTCGACGCCGAGCGCATCGACAACTCCGGCCCGCGGCTGGCGATCGAGGACGCGCGCGTGCTGCCCGACGTGCTAGCCGAGCTGCAGCGCCGCGGCCACCAGCTCACCCTCGAGGGCGAGTACGCGATCCGCCCGCGCATCAACGTCGCGGGCGAGGACCGTGCCCAGCCCGGGATCAACCCGGCCGCCGGCGCGCGCATCGCGGTCTCCGACCCGCGCACCGACCAGGCATCGCTGGCCGAGCGCGGCCGCTAGATCATCTAACCTTCACCCGAAGACTGAAACCAGGGGGGCTGGCGGCAGGCCGGCTGAGAGGGTGCCCGACGTGCGGCGCCGACCCTTCGAACCTGTGGGGTAATGCCCGCGGAGGGAGCGATGCAGACGCGGATCCAAGCGCCCGAGACGGCGCCCGCCACGCGGATCGAGGCAGGTGGCGTGCGCCTCGAGGGCGTGACCAAGGCGTTCCCCGGACGCCGCCGCGGCGCGGACGAGGTGATCGCTCTACAGGGCGTGTCGCTTCAGGCCGCGCCCGGGGAGACCGTCGCGGTCGTGGGCCCCAGCGGCTGCGGCAAGACCACCCTTCTGGAGATCGCCTGCGGGCTTATCGCCCCTGACGGCGGGACCGTGGACGCCGCGCCCGCCGCGCTCATGGCGCAGCGCGACCTGCTGCTGCCCTGGGCGGGCGCGCTGGACAACGCCGGGCTCGCGCTGCGCGCCGCCGGCGCGTCGCGCGAGGAGGCCCGCGAGGAGGCCAGACCGCTGCTGCGCGACTTCGGCCTGGAGGGCTTCGAGCGCGCGCGGCCGCACGAGCTGTCGGGCGGGATGCGCCAGCGCGTCGCCTTTCTGCGCACGCTGCTGTCCGGCCGGCCGGTCCTCTGCCTGGACGAGCCCTTCGGCGCGCTGGACGCGATCACCCGCCACGAGATGCAGGCCTGGCTGGCGGGCGCGCTCGCGCGCGAGCCGCGCACGGTCCTGTTGGTCACCCACGATGTCGAGGAGGCGCTGGTGCTGGCCGACCGCGTGCTCGTGCTCTCGCCGCGGCCGGGCCACGTGGTCGCCACGCTGGAAGTCGGCGCCCCGCGCCCGCGACGGCGCACCGACCCCGAGCTCGTCGCCCTGCGCGAGCGCGCGCTGCAGGAGCTGCGCGCGTGACGTCGACCCGTTGCCCGCCCTGGTCCGGCGGCGATCCGCGATGGCGACGCTCACGATGATCTCGCTGCTGATCGTGGCCGGCCTGATCGGCGCCTGGGAGCTCTACACGCACGTGGGCGGCGTCGACGAGTTCCTGCTGCCCGCGCCCAGCGCGGTGGCCGAGGCGCTCGTGGAGGATCGCGGGCTGCTGTGGGAGAACTTCGTGGTGACCGCCGGGGAGATCGGCCTGGGCATCGGCGTGGCGGTGGCGCTGGCGCTGGCCTGCGCGGTTGCCCTGCATTTCTCCGCCGACCTGCGGCGCGCGCTGTACCCGCTGCTCGTCGGCTCGCAGACGATCCCGATACCGATCGTCGCGCCGCTGCTGGTCGCGTGGCTGGGCTTCGGCCTCGCGCCCAAGCTCGCGATCGTCGCGCTCGTGTGCTTCTTCCCGATCGTCGTGCCCACGATCGACGCGCTCGCCCGCGTCGATGCCGACCTGCGCAAGCTCATGCGCTCCTTCGGCGCCTCGCGCTGGCAGACGTTCCGGCTCGTCGAGGCGCCGGCCGCGCTGCCCGGCCTGTTCACCGGCGCGAAGCTCAGCGTCGCGTTCGCGACGTTCGCCGCGATCCTGGCCGAGCAGTCCGGCTCGGAGAACGGCCTGGGCCACCTCGTCGCGCAGGCCATCCCGCAGTTCGAGACCGCGCGCGCCTACGCGGCGGTCCTGATCCTGTCCGCCTTCGCCGTGGCCCTGTTCGGCCTGCTCGCCCTGGCCGAGCGGCGCCTGGCGCCCTGGCACCGGCCCGGCGGCGTGCTCGCGGTCGGCGAGCGGCGGCTGCCCGTCGATCCCCACCGATAGAGAGGAACCACCCCGTGACCCGCCGAGCCCTGCCCCTGCTGCTCGCCCTGCTGAGCGTCGCCGGCCTCGCCGCCTGCGGCGAGCGCGAGGAGCCCGCTGCCAGCGCGAGGACCGAGCGCGTGGACCTCGTCCTGGACTACTTTCCCAACGCCGACCACGCCGGCATCTACGCGGCGATCGGCACGGGCGAGTTCTCGCGCGCGGGGCTGGACGTGCGCCCACGCACGCCCTCGGACCCGTCCGCGCCGCTGAAGCTGCTGGCCAGCGGCCGCGCGGACCTCGCGATCTCCTACGAGCCCGAGCTGCTGCTCGCGCGTGACAAGGGCGCGCGGCTCGTGTCGGTCGGCGCGCTGGTGCAGAAGCCCCTCACGTCGATCATCTCGCTCGGCGAGCGGGCGGTCCGCGAGCCCGGCGGCCTGGAAGGCAAGACGGTCGGCACCGCCGGCATCCCCTACCAGGACGCCTACCTGAAGACGATCGCCGAGAAGGCGGGCATCGACCTGTCGAGCGTGCGCAAGATCGACGTCGGCTTCAACCTCGTCCCCGCGCTGCTGTCCAAGCGGGTGGATGCGGTGCTCGGCGCGTTCTGGAACGTCGAGGGCGTCGAGCTCGAGCGCCGCAACCGCGATCCGCGCATCCTGCGCATGGACGAGATCGGGGTGCCGACCTACAACGAGCTGATCATCGTCGCCCGCGAGCAGGACGTGCGCTCGCGCGGGCCGCTGCTGCGGCGCTTCCTGCGCGCGCTCGCCCGCGGCCATGAGGGCCTGCGCGCGGACCCCGGCACCGCGGTCGACGAGCTCGTCAAGGCCAACCCGGACCTCGAGCGCGGGCTGCAGGCCGCGCAGGTCAAGGCGACGCTGCCGGTGTTCTTCCCTGCCGACCGCGACCGCCCCTTCGGCTTCCACGACCGCGAGGACTGGCGCGCCTACACGCGCTGGATGCGCGACAACGAGCTGCTGGAGAACCCGCTGAGCTCCGAGCGCGCGTTCACGAACGAGTTCCTGCCCGGCGAGGGCATCTGAGCGCCCGGCGGCGCGGGTGAGCGTGCGCACCATCTCGCTGCGCCACGCGCGGCGACTGGCCCTGCACGCGCAGGGGCTGGCC
>JACCQW010000074.1 GCA_013813955.1 Solirubrobacterales bacterium | reverse complement strand
GGCGCGTAGCGCCCGCGCACGCCCGCGCAGCCGCGGCCGCCGCTGATGCCCGCCAACCGGCTGCGCGAGATCCAGGCCCTCGGCCAGGCCGTCTGGCTGGACAACGTCTCCCGTGGGCTCGTGGAGGATGGCGGGCTGCACAAGCTCGTCGAGGAGGACGGGGTCTCCGGCGTCACCTCGAACCCGACGATCTTCGAGAAGGCGATCGTCAACTCCGACCGCTACGACGACGCGTTCGAACGCGCCCTGGCCGAGGCGGGGCCCGACGCTCGCGAGATCTTCCTGCGCCTGGCGATCGCCGACATCCGCGACGCCTGCGACATCCTGGGCGACGTCTACGAGCGCACCGAGGGCCAGGACGGCTACGTCTCCTTCGAGCTGCCGCCGGAGGTCGCCCACGACGCCGGTGGCTCGGTGGCGCTCGCGGTCGCGCTGCGCGATCGCATCGACCGTCCCAACCTGCTCATCAAGGTGCCGGGCACCGAGGCGGGCGTACCCGCGTTCGAGGAGCTCACCGCGCTGGGGCACTCCGTCAACGTGACGCTGTTGTTCGCGGTGGCCCGCTACGAGGAGATCGCGGAGGCCTACGTGCGCGCCCTCGAGCGCCGGCTGGACGCCGGGGAGCCGGTCGACCGGGTCTCCTCGGTCGCGAGCTTCTTCGTATCGCGCGTGGACGGCAAGGTCGATGCCGCCCTGACCGAGCGTGGTCGCAGCGATCTCGCCGGCAAGGCCGCGATCGCCAACGCCAAGCTCGCCTACGCGTCCTTCCGGCGCATCTTCTCCGGCGAGCGCTGGGAGCGCCTGGCCGCCGCCGGAGCGAACCTCCAGCGTCCGTTGTGGGCGTCGACGTCGACGAAGGACCCCGACTATCCCGACACGCTGTACGTCGACGAGCTCATCGGCCCGGACACGGTCAACACGATGCCGGACGCGACCATCGAAGCCGCCCGCGACCACGCGACGGCCGTGCGCACGATCGACCGCGATCTGGAGGGCGCGCGCGCGTTGCTGGACGCCGTGCGCGAGGCGGGCGTGGACGTCGAGGACATCGTGTCGCGCCGGCTCGTCGAGGAGGGCGTGGCGGCCTTCGCGAAGTCCTTCGACTCGCTCATCGAGACGATCGAGCGCAAGGCCGCCGGCGCACAGGCCCGCGTCTAGACGGCACTGCGCGGCTAGGCTCTCGCGCGTGGACGGGGACGGAGCCGCAGGGCGGCGCATCGACGAGGACGCTTCCGCGGCCGCGGGGCTGCCGCGCTCGTTTGTGGAGGGCACGCTGGACCTGCTGCCCACGCCGGTCCTGCTGATCGAGCCGGGCACGGCGCGCGTGACGTTCTCCAACCGCGCCGCCGACGCGCTGGCGGGCGGCGAGTTCCCCAAGGGCGCCGAGGCCGAGCGCTACCACGAGCTGTATCACTGCACCGACGCGGCGGGGCAGCGGATCCCCAACGAGGGCATGCCGGGCGTACGTGCGGCGCGCGGCGAGCGCCTCGACGGCTTTGAGATGGACTGGCACCTGGCCGACGGCCCGCGCTCGCTGATCATCTGGGCGGACACGCTGACCGGCCCTGGGGGTGAGGCGACGACCGTGCTCGTCTTCGAGGATCTGACCGCGTTGAGGGAGGCCGAGCAGATCAAGGACGAGACGATCGTGCTGCTGGACACGATCTTCTCCTCGGCCCCGATCGGCCTCGCCGTCTACGACCGCGACCTGCGCTTCGTCCGCGTCAACGACGCGCTGGCGGAGATCAACGGGCGCCCGGCGCGTGAGCATGCCGGCCGTGAGCTGGCGGAGGTCCTGCCCGGGGACCTGCACGCCGAGGTGGCCGCCCACGTGCGCAGCGTGCTCGACACCGGGCAGCCTGTCGTGGATGTGGCGATGACCGGGGAGACACCCGCGCGTCTGGGGATCGGTCACTGGCTCGTCGGCTACTACCCGGTCCGCCATCCGTCGGGAGAGATCACCGGCGTCGGCGCGGTCGTGCGCGAGGAGACCGAGCGCGTGCTGCTGCTCGAAGCCGAGCGCGAAGCGCGCCGGCGGGCCGCGTTCCTCGCGCAGGCGGGCGACGTGCTCAGCGCGTCGCTTGACTACGAGGAAACGCTGCGCCGCGTGGCGCGGGCCGCGGTGCCCGACCGCGCCGACTGGTGCGTGGTGGACATGCTCGACGCGAACGGGTCGCTCGACCGCCTGGCCGTCGCGCACACCGACCCGGCCAAGGAGCGCTGGGCGGCGGAGCTCCAGGAGCGCTACCCGCCCGATCCCACCGCGCCGACCGGGGTGTTCGAGGTGATGCGCACCGGGAAGCCCGAACTGCACGAGGAGATCTCCGACGAGCTGTTGACGACGGTCGCGCAGGACGAGGAGCACCTGGCGCTGATCCGCGAGCTCGGGCTCTCGTCGGCCATCATCGTCCCGCTCACGGTGCGCTCCGAAGCCGTCGGCGCGGTGACGTTCATCCTTGCCGACTCGGGCCGTCATTACGGCACACCGGATCTCGAGCTCGCGATGGAGCTCGCCCGCCGGGCCTCCGTGGCGATCGAGAACGCGCGGCTGTACCGCGAGCGCAACCACATCGCGCAGACGCTGCAGCGCAGCCTGCTGCCGCCGCGGCTGCCGGACATCGAGGGCTTCGACATCGCCACGCGCTACCGGGCGGCGGGGGAGGGCTACGACGTGGGCGGAGACTTCTACGACGCCTTCCAGACGCGCGACGGTCCGTGGGCGATGGTTGTGGGCGACGTGTGCGGCAAGGGGCCGGAGGCCGCGGGGCTGACCTCGCTGGCCCGCTACACGATCCGCGCCGCGGCACTGGTGCGCCACTCGCCCGCGGAGGTGCTCGCCATGACCAACGAGGTCATCCTGCGCGAGCGCACGGGCGGGCACTTCGTCTCGGCGGTGCACGCGTGGGTGGACCCCGGCCAGGGCGCGCTGCGCCTGGCCAGCGCGGGCCATCCCGCGGCGCTCGTGGTGCGGGCGGGCGGCACGGTCGAGGAGGCCAAGCCCGGCGGCACGCTCCTCGGGATCCATCCCGACAGCATCTACGAGAACCTCCGCGTCGCGCTGGCGCCGGGCGACGCGATCGTGCTGTACACCGACGGCGTGCTGGACGCGGGCGCACCGGAGCGGGTCCTCGAGTCCGAGGAGCTCGCTGAAGTGTTGGCGGGCGTGGCCGGGCACCCCGCGGCGGAGCTGGCCGAGCTCGTGGAGAACGAGGCGATCGCGGGCCGTGACCGACCGCCGCGCGACGACCTGGCGATCCTCGTGCTGCGGCGGACGGAGCCGGCGCGCTCCTGACCTCCCGGCGGCGGGACGCTCGGGTCGCCCCCGGCGCCCGCGCTGCGGTTGGTTGACCACGGCGGGATGCGGATGAGAGGACTCGAACCTCCACGTCCCGAAGGACACGGCGACCTGAACGCCGCGCGTCTGCCTAATTCCGCCACATCCGCAGGCACCCCAACCCTAGCGGGCGACGTCAGCGCTTGTGGACACCGGGCCCTTGCTAGGCTGGCCGCCGTCTCGCCGCTATCGTCTAGGGGACTAGGACGCCGCCCTCTCACGGCGGAAACCGGGGTTCGAATCCCCGTAGCGGTACT
>JACCQW010000067.1 GCA_013813955.1 Solirubrobacterales bacterium | reverse complement strand
GTGACGGACTGCGGCTGCTCCGAGCCCGCGTCCGCGGCCTGGGCGCCGACGAGGCCGCCGGCCAGAGCGGCGGCGGCCGCTGCCGCCACCGCGACCTTGGTGACCGGGCGGCGCAGCAGTGTGTCGGTGATGAACATCGAGACCTCCTATGGGTCGTTGGTTGACGATCCCCATGCTGGCCACGGTGCTGTCTGCCCACCGTCAGCTTTCGCCCCTTCGCGCTAAGTGTTTCCTCAAGATCGCGGCTGCTCCGCGGTGGGGGAGAGGACCGGCAGCCGGACGGTCACGGTGAGCCCGCCTCCCGCGCGCGGCAGCGCCGCGACGGCGCCGCCGTGGGCCGTGGCGACGGCGCGGACGATCGAGAGTCCCAGCCCGAAGCCGCGGTCGGGCCTAGCGCGGGACCGATCCGGTCGCGCGAACGGGTCGAAGAGGCGATGCACGTCGTCGGGGTCGAGGACGGGTCCGGTGTTGGTCACCACCAGCTCGCCTTCGCCTTCGCCTTCGCCGTCGCCGTCGCTTCGCGTGGTCACGTGCAGCTGCCCGCCCGCAAGGTTGTGGCGCAGGCCGTTCTCGATCAGGTTGACGACGAGGCTCTCGAGCAGGATCGGATCCCCGGCGACCTCGGCAGGACGAAGGTCCGCGCCGATCCGCACACCGTCCGCGGGAGCGCAGCGCTCTGCCTCGAGCGCCTGCCGGACGAGGGCGCCCAGGTCCACGGGGGCTCGCCGCTGGAGCTCGCCCTCGCTGCGAGCGAGGGTCAGCAGGCTGGCGATCAGCCGCTCGCTGCGCGTCGCGGAGCGCCGTGCGTTGGCCAGCATCGCCTGCTGGTCGGCCCGCAGCGGCCCGCTCTCCGCGAGCTCCTCGAGCTCGGCGCGCATGATCGCGAGCGGGGTCCGCAGCTCGTGGGAGGCGTTCGCCACGAACCGGCGGTGGCTCTCGAAGGTCGTGTCGAGCCGCGCGAGCATCGCGTCGAAGGTGTCGGCCAGCTCCTTCAGCTCGTCGCGCGGCCCGTCGAGCGCGATCCGCTCGTGGAGGCTCTGACCCGAGACCCGCCTTGCCGTCTCGGTGATGCGGCTCACGGGCGCCAGCGCACGCCCGGCGACCAGCCAGCCGATCCCCACCGATCCGACCGTCAACAGGCCGAGGACCGCCGCGAACCACCCGAGAACGTCCGCCAGCGCCTCCTCGTCGCGACGGCGCTCCTCCTCGCGGACCCGCCGCTCGACGACCGCCGGCCGCTCGGCAGGGGCGATCACGCCGCCATCGCGGTCCGGCGCGGCACCCCGCTCGACCTGTGTCGCGGGACGCCGCTGAACCTGCGGCTCGAACTCCTCGCGGACGACGAAGTAGCTCAGACCAAGCAGCACCGCGCCGCAGGCGAGGAACATCGCCGCATACCACGCCGTCAGGCGCAGCCGGATGGTGGGCCGCAGGCTCACGGGATCCGGTAGCCCACGCCGGTCACCGTCTCGATCAAGGCCGGCGGGCCGAGCTTGCGCCGCAGCCCCATGATCGTCATCCGCACGACCGCGGTGAACGGATCGGCGTTCTCGTCCCAGACCGCGCGCAGGAGCTCCTCCGAGCTGACCACGGCGCGATCGGCCCGCAGGAGCACCTCCAGGACGCCGAACTCCTTGCGCCCGAGATCGATCGGATGTCCGCCGCGCGTCACATGCCGGCGCGCGGGGTCGAGCTCGACGTCGTGGCGGCGAAGCAGCGGCGGGTGCGCGAGGGCCGGGCGGCGCTCGAGCGCGCGCAGTCGCGCGACGAGCTCGCCGGGCGAGAACGGCTTGGCCAGGTAGTCGTCGGCGCCGAGGTCGAGCCCGCTGATGCGGTCGCCGACCTCCCCGGAGGCGGTCAGCATCAAGATCCGCGGCGGGCGCTCGGACCGGACCAGCTCGGTACACACCGCGTCGCCGTGGACCTCCGGGAGGTCGCGGTCGAGGACGACCACGTCGTAGTCGACGACCGCCGCCTTCAGGAGGCCCGCGCGGCCGTCGGGGGCGACATCGACCGCCATCCCCTCGCGGCGCAGCCTGCGCGCGATGACCTCCGCGAGGTCTGATTCATCTTCTACGACCAGGACGCGCATGCTCGTCGAACCGAGCCTAGTCACCCGCGTGTAAGGCGGCTGTCAAGAGCCGCCCCGTCCTCGCGCTCCGCGCCGGCTACTCGATGTCGGGTCGCTTCTCGCCCGGCCAGACGCCGGTCAGGTTCGAGTAGCCCTTGGCGCCCGCGCGGTTGACCGCCGCCTTGGTCACCGCGAACGTCAGGCCCTGGACGGCGGCGGCGCCGAGCACCTTGACCCAGGATGACTCCTCGGTGGTCGCCTTGGGCGGCTCGCGGTCGTCGATGTAGCCCCAGAGCTGGCTGAACAGCTGGCGCGCAAGGATTCCGGCCGCGACGCCGAGGATGATCCCGAAGGGCTTGTAGAGGAGCTTCATGGTGGCGAAGGCTACCCCGCCTCGTCACAATCATTCTGCGCTAGGAAGGAGGCTGGTCATGGACGAAGCCGACGATCTGCTGCAGAGGGCGCTCATCGACGCCGAGGCGTCGGCCGCCGTCGCGCTCAAGGTCTCCGACCTGGCGCTCGCCGACGCCCTCACGATCGTCTTCCACGGCCGCCGCGACCTGGGGACGATCCAGACCTACGTGGCCCACGGAGGGCGCGGCGCAGGCAGCTCCGTCGGCGCGGCCGACCTGCTGCGCGTCCCGTGCGACCTCGACCTCGCGGAGGCCGGGGACCGTGAGGAGGCCGAGGAGCTCTACGCGGCCCAGGCCCGTGCCCTGCGCGATGCGATCGTGGCCGCCGACACGGTTCTCGCGGTCTGGGTCGAGCCGCTGACCGAGGCCACGGGCGCCGGAGTCGAGGTCGACCGCTCGATCGAGCTCGGTGTCCGCCTGCCCGCCCACCGGCTCATGCCGGTGGCCCTCACGGCACCCGAGCGGCGGCTCACGGTCGCGCCCGTATGCGGCGCGCGCACGCTGGCCGAGGGGCGCCCGCCGCTGGGGATCGTGTGCGCCCAGCAGGATGTCGCGCACGTCTACCCGCTGTCGGACGATCCGGAGCGCTGCCTGGAGGACTTCGAGGCCCGCGCCTCCGAGCACGCCCGTCGCACGGCCGAGCGCCTGACCCACCAGGAGACCTCCGTCCAGCGCTTTCTGGAGCTCAACGGCGACGACTTCGCGCCGACCGGGTGACAATGCCGGCGTGCAGCGTGCGCTCCTCATCGCAGTGGCCGCCGTGGTCTTCGTGGCGGTCAGCCTCCTCGTCGGGCGCTGGCTGAACACCGACAGCGTCGAGCGGGCCAAGGTCGTCGAGCTGCTTCGCGAGCAGGCGGACGGCGACGCGGCGGCCATGCTGCGGCGCCTGCGCTGCCGCGACGCGGCCTGCGCGCGGCTCGCGCGCGTCAACGCGCGGCGCCTGCGCTCGCGAGGAGAGCTCGAGATCGCCCGCTATGACTCTGTGACCGCGCACGCCCTCGGCTCGGCGACCGGGCCCACGCGGGTCGTCTGGACCGCGCCCGGTCGCCTCACGGTCGTGCAGTGCGTGCTCGTGCGCCGGCAGGGCAATCCGGTCGCCGGGACCTCCGTTACCCTCCTGCGCGTCAGCGCTCCGATCGGCCGCGAGGCCGGTTGCCGCTGATCGACAGCACAACTCCGGCAACGGGCCGGTGTTGGCCCGGACGATGATGCGCACCCACCGCCTACTCGCACTCCCGATCGCTCTGTTCGCCGCAATGGCGTGCGCTCCCGCCGCGCTCGCACAGGACGGGATCACGCGCGGCACTGTCTACAAGGACGGCCCCGACAACCGCTATCTGCTCGGCGGCGAGTGGCTGTTTCGCCTGGACAAGGGCAACGTCGGCCTCTCGCAGGGCTTCATGCGCCAGTCGAGCACCGCCGGCTGGACGAAGACAGCGGTCCCCAACTCGTGGAACGCCGGCGACGACTCGGTCGAGTCGATGACCGGCACTGCCGGCTGGTATCGCAAGGACTTCCGCCTGCCCGACCGGCGCAGCCGCATGAGCTGGGTGGTCCGCTTCGAGTCGGTCAACTACCGCGCGCGGGTCTGGCTCAACGGCCGCCCGGTCGGACGCAACACCGGCGCGTACCTGCCCTTCGAGGTGCGCCTGCCCGCCAGCGCACTCAGGCGCCGGGGCACGAACCGCCTGGTCATCCGGGTCGACAACCGCCGGCTGCGCTCGGACTTCCCGCCCTCGGGCCTGACCGGCGCCGGCGACCCCACCGGTGGCTGGTGGAACTACGGCGGACTCCTGCGCGAGGTCTACCTCGAGCGAATCGATGCGGTCGGGATCAGCAGCGTCCGCGTCCGCCCCAACCTGCCCTGCCGCACGTGCGACGCCACGGTCGCGGTGCGCGTCACCGTGCGCAACTTCGCAGCACGCGCGCGCCGCGTGCGGATCAGCGGAAGCTACGGTGGCCGGCGCCTGGGCCTGGGCACCAAGAGCGTCGGCGCCCGGCGCTTTGCCACGTTCACGGACCGCATCCGCGTGCGCAACCCGCGCCTGTGGGAGCCGGGCAGCCCGAGCCTGTACTCCGCCCGGCTGCGCGTGAGCAGCGGCGGGCGCAAGCTGGTCGGCTATGACCTCAAGAGCGGCATCCGCTCGATCCGCATGTCCGGCGGGCGGATCCTGCTCAACGGCCGCGTGGTCAACTTCCGCGGCGTCGGCCTGCACGAGGACGACCCGGTGAAGGGCTTCGCGATCGACAGCGCGCGCCGCCAGCAGATCGTCGCCCAGGCCAAGGAGGTCGGCGCGACGCTGCTGCGCTCGCACTACCCGCTGCATCCGGAGATCCACGAGCTCGCCGACCGCGAGGGGATCCTGATCTGGTCGGAGATCCCCGTCTACGCGGTCAAGACGCAGTACCTCAAGCGCCTGGAGGTCCGCAAGCTCGCCGCGCGCGAGCTCGAGGACAACATCGTGGTCAACCAGAACCACCCGTCGGTCCTGCTGTGGTCGATCGGCAACGAGCTGTCGGCGCGCCCGGGCCCCGTCCAGAGCTTCTACATCAACCGCGCGGCGCGCCAGGCCAAGGCGCTGGACCCGACGCGGCCGGTCGCGCTCGCCGTTGCCGGCTACCCGTCGGCGGGCTGCCGCGGGCAGTACGCCGCGCTGGACGTCATCGGCATCAACGAGTACTTCGGCTGGTACCCGGGGCCCAACGGCCAGATCGCCGACCGCGACTCGCTGTCGGACTACCTGGACTCCGTCCGCACCTGCTATCCGAACAAGGCGGTCGTCGTCTCCGAGTTCGGCGCCGAGGCCAACCGCAACGGCCCGGTGGAGGAGAAGGGCACCTTCCAGCACCAGGTCGACTTCGTGAACTACCATCTCGGCGTCCACGGCTCCAAGCCGTGGCTGACCGGTTCGATCTACTGGGCGCTGCAGGAGTTCCGGGTGCGCCCGAACTGGGAGGGGGGCAACCCGCGCCCGAACTCCCCGATCCACGAGAAGGGCCTGCTGGAGTTCGACGGGACCAAGAAGCCGGCCTGGTTCGACGTGCAGCGGATCTTCAACGCGACCCCGCAGTACGGGGCGTCGCCCGGGGCCTAGTCCGGGCCTGCCCGGGACCGGTCCCCGCCCGGCCTCCGCTAGCCTTCCCCGTCGTCATGGCTTCCGAGAGCACCAAGCTGTCCATCGCCGCGCGCGCCGTCGAGGGCTCCCGCGCCACCCGCCGGCTGCGCCGCACCGGCCGCATCCCCGGCGTCCTGTACGGGGGCGACGGTGAGCCCCTGGCCTTCAGCGTCGACGGCCGTGAGCTGCGCCACGCGCTGGCCGCCTCGGGCGCCGTGCTCGAGGTCGCGCTGGACGGCGCCGCCGCTCCCGTCGTCCTCAAGCACGCGCAGTACGACCCGGTGCGCGGGGACACGATGCACGTAGATCTCCTGCGCGTGAACCTCGACGTGGCGATCCACGCCGTCGTGCCGCTCGAGCTGACCGGCACGGAGGACGCGCCGGGCACCAAGGAAGGCGGCGTGCTCGAGCACGTCACACGCGAGCTGAACATCGAGGCGCTGCCCACCGCGATCCCCGAGTCGATCGTCCACGACGTCTCGGCCATGGAGATGAACGACACGATCACGCTGTCGGCCATCACCGTGCCCGACGGCGTCACGCTGCTCGACGATCCCGAAGAGACCCTCATCGCCACGCTCACCCCGCCGCGCCTGGAGGTCGAGAGCGACGAGGAGATCGAGGAGGAGACCGGGCTGGTCGGCGAGGGCGCCGGAGAGGCCGAGGGCGCCGCAGGCGACGCCGACGCCGGCGACGTCCCGGCCGACGCGGGCGACTCCTCCAGCGAGTAGGAGCGCCGTCCCGTGCGCCTGCGCCGGGACCGCGGCGGCGGTGCGCCCGTCGACTGGCTGATCGTCGGCCTGGGCAACCCGGGCAGCCGCTATGCCGGCACCCGTCACAACATCGGCTTCGAGGCTGCCGGCCTGCTCGCACGGCGCTGGGAGCTGCCCAGGGCCAGGACGAGGTTCCGCGGCCTGCTGACCGAGGGGCGCACCGGGCCCGGCGGCCCGCGCGTGGCCGTGCTGCTGCCGCAGACCTACATGAACGAGGCCGGCCAGTCCGCCGGACCGGCCCGCGGCTCCTATCGCCTCGGCCTCGAGCGCGTGCTCGTCCTGCACGACGAGATCGACCTGCCCTTCGGGGAGGTGCGTGCACGCCTCGGCGGCGGGCTGGCCGGCCACAACGGGCTGAAGTCGCTGAAGGCGGGCCTGGGCGGGCCGGACTTCGCGCGCGTGCGCATCGGCGTCGGCCGCCCGGACAGCAGCGACCCGGAGATCGTCTCCGCCCATGTGCTGGGCCCCTTCCGCGAGCCCCGCACGGACGTCGCCGACCTCGTCGACCGTGCCGCGGCGGCGGCCGAAGCGGTCGTGCTCGGCGAGACCGAGCTCTAGCTCGCGCGGGCCGCAACGACGAGAGCCGCCCCGGAGGGCGGCTCTCGCCGTACGACATCAGGCCCTGATCAGGAGGGCGTCAGGGTGTTGACGCCGGTCTGCTCGACCGTCGGGGTGCGCCTCGAGACCTCGTCGTACTCGAAGAACGCGCCCGGCTTCGAGCCCTGCTTGCCGAAGCCGAAGCCCGCGGACTCGAGGATCGTGACCGCGTCGGTGATGCGGTAGAAGCCCGGCTGCCCGGTGGTGGGCAGGCCGGTGACGGCCTCCCTCTGGCCGAACTTCATGAACACGCGGTCGTTGCCCAGGCGCCCGAGCGACTGCAGCGCGAGCGCGCGATGCACGGCCTCGGCGCCCATGAACTCGGCGGCGAAGCGCGCGAATCGCGAGCCCGACAGGCCGCCGGCGCGGGCGAACACGGTGCCGGCGAGCAGGTAGGCGTTGATGAACACCTGGTCGCCGACCACCAGCGTGGTCAGGAGGTTCGTCGGGCTGGCGAAGACCTCGTTCGGGACCCAGATCCGCTTGGTGATCGGAACGCCGCCGACGGCGTCGGAGATGAGGACCTCGTAGTGGATCTTCTCCTCGGTGGCGGCCGCGCGGATGTTGCGCGTCGTCACGGCGTCGAGCGGGACGCGCTCGCCACCGACGGTGTTGACGATCGTGGCCAGCACCTCGGCGGTCGCCGCGACGGCGGCGATCGTCTCGACGGTGTTCGGAGCGTCGTTGCGGTTGGACGTCGGCAGCTGCGCCTCGGCGTCCTGCGCCCAGGCCAGCATGCCCATGGAGCCCAGCGCGGCGGCGGCCCCACCAACGACCTGCCGACGGGTGGCCGCCGACTTGTCGGCGTGCTGCTCGTCGACGGACTGGTAGACCGAGTTGAGGAACTCTGACATGTGGCGTCTCCCTGGTTGGTTTCGTAGGGCTTCCTTCATGGGATACGGAGATTTGGACGCACCGGATGTGCGAACCCTGACTTCCGCCTCTCCCTCCTAGACTGCGGCCTACCCGGCCGCGCCCCTGCGCGGACAGCTCGCGTGCAATGTTTCTGCGCCCGCTCCTCTCCCACTTCCACGACGGCGCCGACGGCGCCGTCCTCGCGCGCGACGGCGGGCGGGCGTTCGTCTCGAGCTCGCTGCGCGCCTATGTGCTCGCCGCGCTGGCGGACACCGACGCCTCGCGCCCCGCGCTCGTCGTCGCCGGCGACGACCGTCAGGCGCGCGACCTCGCCGCCGACCTGCGCGCCTGGCTGCGACCCCGCGCGGTGCGCTTCTATCCCACCCGCGGAGTCGCGTACGAATCACACCTGAGACCGCCGGCCCACCTCGTCGGGCTCCGTGTCGCGGCACTGGACGCAGTGCTGGAGCAGAGTCCGGGCGCGGAGGCACCGGTCGTCGTCGTATCCGCGGTCGCGTTGTCGGAGAAGGTCCCCGACCCGTCGCTGCGGCCGCACGGCTTCACACTGCGGGTAGGCGAGTTGCTCGACCTCGAGGAGTGCGCGAACGAGCTCGTCACGGCCGGCTACGAGCGCGTCGACCAGGTCGACGACCGCGGGCAGTTCGCCGTCCGCGGCGGGCTGCTCGACGTCTACCCGGCGACCGAGGAGCGAGCGATCCGCGTCGACCTCTTCGACGACGAGAT
>JACCQW010000064.1 GCA_013813955.1 Solirubrobacterales bacterium | reverse complement strand
CGCCAGCCCGCCGCGCTGTGCGGGATCGTCGGGCTGAAGCCCACCTACGGGGCGGTCAGCCGCTTCGGGATGATCGCCTTCGCCTCCTCGCTGGACCAGGCCGGCCCGCTGACGCGCGACGTCAGCGATGCCGCGCTGCTCTTCGGCCACATGGCCGGCCGCGACCCGCGCGACTCCACGTCGGTCGGCTTCCCCGAGGAGGTCCGCACGCCGAGCGCCGAGCGCCTGGACGGCATCCGCCTCGGCGTGCCCGAGGAGCTCACGGGGGAGGGAATCGAGCCCGGCGTGCTCGCCGCCTTCAACGACACGCTGGCCACTGCTCGTGAGCTCGGCGCGACCGTCGAGAGCTGCCGGCTGCCCCACGCGCCCCACGCGCTCAGCGCCTACTACGTCCTCGCGCCCGCGGAGGCCTCGTCGAACCTCGCGCGCTACGACGGCGTGCGCTACGGCCTGCGCTCGGAGGACGGCGGCGGGCTGGTCGACATGTACACGAGCACCCGCCACGACGGCTTCGGCGCCGAGGTCAAGCGCCGCATCATGCTCGGCACCTACGCGCTGTCCAGCGGCTACTACGACGCCTACTACGCCACGGCGCAGAAGGTGCGCACGAAGATCGCCCAGGACTTCGACGCGGCCTTCGCCCACTTCGACTTCGTCGTCACGCCCACCGCGCCGAGCGTCGCCTTCGAGCTCGGGGCCAAGACCGACGACCCGCTGGCCATGTACCTCAACGACATCTGCACGGTCCCGATGTCGCTCGCCGGGATCCCGGCGATCTCGATCCCCAACGGCCTGAGCGAGGGCCTGCCGGTCGGCTTCCAGCTCGCCGGTCCGGCGTTCAGCGAGAACCGGATCCTCGACGCGGCGCATGCGCTGGAGGGCGCGATCGGCTTCGACGGCGCGGCGGCATTCACGAGGCCGGCTTCCTCATGACCGACTACGAGCCCGTCATCGGCCTGGAGATCCACGTGCAGCTGTCCACCGCGACGAAGATGTTCTGCGGCTGCGCGCTGTCCTTCGGCGAGCCGCCGAACACCCGCACGTGCCCGGTCTGCCTCGGCCTGCCCGGAACCCTCCCGCTGCCCAACGAGCGCGCGATCGACTTCGGCCTGATGATCGGCATGGCGCTGGGCTGCGAGCTGGCCCCGCGGTCGATCTTCCACCGCAAGAACTACTTCTATCCCGACCTGCCCAAGGGCTACCAGATCAGCCAGTACGACGAGCCTCTGTGCAGGGGCGGGCACCTGGGCGACGTGCGCATCCACCGCGTCCACCTGGAGGAGGACGCGGCCAAGCTCGTGCATGCCGGCTCCAGCGGGCGTATCCACGGCTCGGACTCCTCGGTCGTGGACTTCAACCGCGGCGGCACTCCGCTGGCGGAGATCGTCACCGAGCCCGACGTGAGGACCGCCGCGCAGGCCCGCGAGTGGCTGACGCTGCTGCGCGCCACGCTGCGCCGGCTCGGCGTCAGCGACGTGAACATGGAGGAGGGCTCGCTGCGCTGCGACGCCAACATCTCGATCCGGCCCGCCGGCTCGGCCACGCTGGGCACGAAGACCGAGCTGAAGAACATGAACTCCTTCCGCTACATCGAGCGCGGGATCAACGCGGAGGTCGAGCGCCAGGAGGCGCTGCTGCGCGACGGCCACGAGGTGGTGCCCCAGACGCTGCACTTCGACCCGCGCACGGAGGCGATCTCCTCGCTGCGCTCAAAGGAGGAGGCGCACGACTACCGCTATTTCCCCGAGCCCGACCTCGTGCCGGTCGCGATCACCGAGGAGATGCTCGAGCAGGCGCGCGCCGCGATGCCCGAGCTGCCCGCCGACCGTGAGGCCCGCCTGCAGGGCCTCGGCCTGACCGCCGACAGCGCGCGCCAGCTCGCCTGGCGCACAGAGCTCGGCGACTTCTTCGAGGCCGCGCTTCAGGACGATGGCGCCGAACCCCAGCCGCTGGCCAACTGGGTGACCAACGAGCTCGTCGCGCGCGTGGGCGAGGAGGACCCCGCGACCACGAAGGTCCAGCCGGCCGCGCTGGCCAAGCTCGTCGCCCTGGTGGCCGAGAAGGCGGTCACCAGCAGCAACGCCAAGGTGGTGCTCGACCGCCTGGTGCAGGACGGCGGCGACCCCACCTCGATCGTCGAGGCCGAAGGCCTGGGGGCGATGGGCGGCGGCGACGAGCTGGAGCCGGTCGTCGAGGCCGCGCTGGCCGCCAACACCGATGCCGCCGAGAAGATCAGGGCCGGCAACCCGAAGGCGATCGGCGCGATCATCGGCCACGTCATGCGCGAGACCCAGGGCCGCGCCGACGGCGCCGAGGTCACGCGGATCGTGCGCGCCAAGCTCGGCCTCTGACGCTGCGCGGCGACGTCTCGCGATCTGCTCCGGTGACAAAAGGGCTCATGTAGGCGCATCCGCGCGCCCGCCGGAGGCGTAGCATCGACACGACGCACCCGCCCCGAGGAGGCCACATGTCGA
Organism: Solirubrobacterales bacterium; assembly: GCA_013813955.1. Classification (GTDB taxonomy): domain Bacteria; phylum Actinomycetota; class Thermoleophilia; order Solirubrobacterales; family Solirubrobacteraceae; genus CADCVQ01. The sequence goes on along the minus strand of JACCQW010000064.1, from coordinate 2,346 downwards.
AGCTCATCCGCATGGACCCGACCGGTCACTCCACGCTCGCCGAGTGGACGACGGACGACCCCGCCTCCGTGGACGCAGCGGTGCGGGCGTTTCGCGCCGAGCTGGACCGCGGCTACTTCGGGATGGTCAGCACCGGTCCCGGCCACGCCGAGCAGGTGCGCGAGCTGCCCGTCGACGCTCCGCTGGTGATCCTGCGCCTGCCGATCAGCGGGGGCTGATGGCGACGGACGGCGTGGCGGCGGCGCAGGCCCTGTCGCCCCAGGAGCTCCTCCCGGAGACGGCGGCGGTCCACTGGCGCCCGCGCGTCGACGAGCGGGCACTGCGGCGCATGGGCGCGCTGTGGACGCTGACCACGGTCGCGCACATCGTGCCCTTCCTGGTCGCGGCGGGCGTGCTGCTGTGGCTCGAGCCGCTGACGCTCCCGGTCGCGCTGGCGTGCGTCGCGCACGCCTGGATCATCCCCGAGCTCTACGCGCAGCGCGGGGCGAACGTCGTCCGCCCCCGCGGCCGCGCCGCGGCCGGGCCAGAGCGGATCTCCCTGGGCCTGCTCGGCGACCTCATCGACCACGGCGCCCGTGAGCACCACGCGCAGACGGGTCTCGTCCCCGAGGCGGGCCGTCTGGGCACGTGGCTGGTGGCGGAGGCCGGCGCACTGCTCGTCCGTGACGGCGGGCGCAGGGTCTACTGCTACTGCGTGAAGGTCGACCACCCCGACCTGCCCTCCGGCGACCGCATCGCCCACCTGCTGCTCGCGCTGCGCTGCGACGAACAGGGCTTCGCCACCGTGGCCAACCTCGCCTTCGCGGGCGCGCGCTGGCGCGTGCGCCGGCGCCTGCGCGCACCGATGCGTCCCGCGCTCGCCGCCGGGGCCGTCGCCACGCGGTCCAGCACGCCCGCCTGAATCTGCTCCAGCGGGCCAATGGCCCAGCGGCCGGCGGGCGGCATGATGCTGCTCATGAACGGATCACTCGACATTCCCCGCCGCATGCTCGTTCCCGTCGCCACCTCGCCGTCCGCCGCCGCGGACGTCCCGCGCGTCCGCCGCTACCGGATGGCGCGCCTGCCCCTGCACACCCGTCCCGACCCGGAGACCGACCGCTTCGCCCACCTGCGCCGCAGCCACGACTGACGGCCGGCGCGACCCGCCTGACCCACCCACGAACCGGAACCCGCGGGCCCGCCTGCCGGCCCGGAGTAGGATGAGGGGCATGTCCACATCGACGCCCACCACCCGCTCCGGCTTCTCCTCCCTCGGCAAGCGGGCCCTCGCGGTCGTCGTCCTGCTGGTCGCCGCCTGGCTGCTGCTGAAGGTGATCGTCGGCTTCGTCACCGCGATCGCCGCCACCGTCGCCGTCGTGGTCGCGGTCATCGCGGTCATCTGGGCCATCAGAGTCCTCTGACGAGGCCGCCGTGGCCGGGGGCGCCTACGTCGTCATCGCGCTCTCCTTCGCGCTGGCCGGCGGCATCGTCGGTCGCATGAAGGGCAGCTCGTTCTGGCTGTGGTTCCTGATCTCCGGGGTCGTGCCGGGGATCGGGCTGCTCACCGCGCTGCTGTACCGCTTCGACCGCGACGAGCTGCGCCGCGAGTGCCCGCGGTGCGGGCGGATCTGCAAGCTGCACGACGCCGTGTGCGTGGGCTGCGGGACCGACCTGGAGTTCCCTGAGACGGCCATTGCGGGGGACGCGGGCGGGATGGGTTCGGCCCCTGCGGCGCGGTAGACTGGTCGGTCTGACCGGCCACGACGGCCGACCACCCAGACGAGGAAAGGAGGTCGCGCATGCGTGCGGTCGATGCCATCATGGAATGCCTGAAGGCGGAGGGCGTCGAGGTCGTATTCGGGCTGCCCGGCGGCGCGAACCTCCCGACCTACGACGCTTTCGTCGATGCTGGGATCCGCCACGTCCTCGTGCGCCACGAGGCCGGCGGCGGCCACGCCGCCGAGGGCTACGCCAAGGCCACGGGCAAGGTCGGCGTCGCGTTCGCCACCTCCGGCCCCGGCGCCACGAACATCATCACGCCGATCGTCGACGCGATGATGGACTCCGTCCCGACCGTCTTCATCACCGGCCAGGTGCGCACCGACCTGCTCGGCACGGACGGCTTCCAGGAGACCGACACGCTCGGCATCACGATGCCGGTCGTCAAGCACAGCTTCATGATCCAGTCGCCCACCGAGATCCCGCGGGCGATCCACGAGGCCTTCCACATCGCGCGCACCGGCCGGCCCGGCCCGGTCGTGGTCGACATCCCGCAGGACCTCAGCCGTGCGGACATCAGCTACGAGCCGGTCACCGACCTCAAGCTGCCCGGCTACCAGCCCACGGTCGAGGGCAACACGAAGCAGA
>JACCQW010000049.1 GCA_013813955.1 Solirubrobacterales bacterium | reverse complement strand
CGCCAGCCCTGCGCGGGCCAGCTCCAGGGCGATGGCGCCGCCCAGGGAGTTGCCCGCGACGTGGGGATGGTCGAGGCCGAGCTCCGCCACGAGGTCCGCGACCGCCCGGGCCAGGGCCGCGACGGTCGGCTCGTTCGGCAGCGGCGCCGATCCGCCGAAGCCCGGGAGATCCAGCGCGACGACCTCGCGGTCGGCGGCCAGGCGCTCGAGCACCGGCCGCCAGACCTGCCACTGGCTGCCCAGCCCGTGGACGAGCACCAGCGGCTCGCCACGACCGCAGCGCGTGTGGTTGAGCACTCCCGCAGGCTACCCGCGGCAGCGATCCGGACGCTCGTTGTCCGAAGTGGACAAGTACGACCACCATCCGGGGTCCCGATCGGCGTTGCCCCGCGCCTCGCTCGGCGCTAGCTTTATCCGCAGCGTTCAAGCCCTGCGACAGAACGGCGAAGGGACCCACGACCGATGCTCACCGTCCGGGAGCTGCTCGCCGAGCTCGAGGTCTCGCTGCGCGCGGGGGAGGGCGGCCTCGACGCGCCGGTGCGCTGGGTGCACACCACCGAGCTGCCCGACCCCACCCCGTGGCTGTCGGGGGGCGAGGTGCTGCTGACCAGCGGCCTGCAGCTCGAGCGCGCTTCCGAGCAGCGCGCGTTCGTCGCGCGGCTGGCCGACCACGGGCTCGCCGCGCTGGGCGTCGGCGTGGGCCTGGGCCACGACGAGGTTCCGCCCGCCATGATCGACGAGGCTCAGGCGCGTGCGTTTCCGCTGTTCGAGGTGCCCTACGACACGCCGTTCATCGCCGTGACCGAACGGGCGTTCACGCGCCTGGTCAACGAGTCCTACGAACTGCTGCCCCGGTCGATCGCCGCGCAGGAGCAACTGCAGCGCATCGTGCTCTCCGAGCGGGGGCTCGAGGCGGTCGCCGGCGTGCTGGCCGCGCTCGTGGGCGGCGCCGTGCTCGTCTACGACGGTCGCGGCAAGCCGCTTGCTCGCCACACCTTCCGCCGCGACATCGAGGACGCCGCGGTCGCGGCGATCGGCGCGGAGCTGCGCGAGCGCACGCGCCGTGCCGACGGCAACGCGTTCGTCCCCGTCCACGAGCAGCTCTCGGCCCGGGCGCTCGCGCTGCCGGTCCCCTCCGGCGGGATGCCCGGAGCCGCGGGGACCGGGCGCCCGCAGGCCTGGCTCGTCGCGGTCAAGGACCAGGGCGGGCTGTCGGAGCTCGACCGCCTGCTGCTCCAGCAGGCGGTGACCGCGGTCGCGCTGGAGCTTCTGCGCCTGCGCGTGGCCGACACCACCGAGCGCCGCCTGGCCGGCGACGTGCTCTCCGAGCTCATCGCCGGCGACGTGGCCGGCCCCGAGCTGCACCGGCGCCTGGAGCCTTTCGGCCTCGGTGGCCGGGTGACCGCGCTCGTGCTGCATGCCGGGGAGGAGCGCGGCGCGACGGCCCGCGCCGAGGCGGCGCTCGTGGCGGCGCTGCGAGAGGACGCGGTGAGCGCGCTGGTGGCCACCCACGGCCAGCTGGCCTGCGCGCTGATGCCCGGGCTGCTCGACGAGGAGCTCTTCGAGGTCGCCGAGCGCGTCCACGCGCGCGTCCGCGCCCAGCTGGGCGGCGCCGTCCACGCCGCGGCCGGGCGGGCAGTGCCGGCGGTCCGGGCGCGGGAGACATTCCACGAGGCGCGCTGCGCGCTGGAGGCGCACCTGCTCGGCCACGGCGACGCGGGGAACGGCCACCGCACGGATCCCGCCCACCTGGCCACCTACCGCGACCTCGGCTCGTTCGCGCTGCTGCTCTCGCTGCAGGACAGCGACGCGCTGCGCCTGTTCTGCGAGTCGGTGCTCGGCCCGATCGAGGCCGGTGAGGGGCACTACGGCGGTGAGCTGGTGCGCTCGCTGGAGGCGTTCATCGAATGCAACGGCCAGTGGGAGGCCGCGGCGCGCCGGCTGGTCTGCCACCGCCACACGTTGCGCTACCGCATCCGCAAGGTGGAGGAGCTCACGGGCCGCGACCTGGCCAGCGCGCGCGACCGGATCGAGTTCTGGCTGGCGCTGCGCGGGCGCGAGCTGACGGCGGGCGGCGCGCGCGCACGGACGGCGAGCCCGGTGCCGTGAAGGTCGGCGTGCCCACCGAGATAAAGACCGACGAGTACCGGGTCGCGCTGACTCCGGCGGGCGTGCGCGAGCTGGCCCAGCTCGAGCACGAGGTCTACGTGCAGGCGGGCGCCGGCGAGGGCTCGGCGATCGCGGACGCGGACTACGTCGCGCAGGGCGCGCACATCGTCCCCGATGCCGATGCCCTCTTCGACGCGGCGGAGCTGGTGGTCAAGGTCAAGGAGCCCCAGCCGGAGGAGATCGCGCGGCTGGACTCCCGGCACACGCTGTTCACCTACCTGCACCTCGCGCCCGATCCGGCGCTGACGCGCGGGCTGCTCGACAGCGGGGCGGTGTGCGTGGCCTATGAGACCGTGGAGGACGCGCGCGGGCGCCTGCCGCTCCTGGCACCGATGAGCGAGGTGGCAGGGAAGATCGCCACCCAGGCCGGGGCGTTCATGCTCGAGAAGCCGTTGGGCGGCCGCGGGATCCTGCTCGGCGGCGTCCCCGGCGTGGCCGCGGCGAACGTCATGATCATCGGCGGCGGGGTGGTGGGGATGAACGCCGCGTTCATCGCCCTGGGCATGGAGGCGACGGTCTTCGTCTTCGACCGCGACATCGACCGCCTGCGCGAGCTGGACATCGCCTTCGGCGGGCGCGCCGACACGTGCTACGCGTCGACGCTGGACATCGAGCAGCGACTGCCCTTCGCCGACCTCGTGATCGGAGCCGTGCTCGTCCACGGCGCCCGCGCCCCGCACGTCGTCACGCGCGCGCAGCTCGGGCTGATGAAGCGCCAAGCGGTGCTCGTCGACGTGTCGATCGACCAGGGCGGCTGCTTCGAGACCTCGCGCGCTACGACGCACTCCGAACCCACCTATGAGGTCGACTCCATCACGCACTACTGCGTGGGGAACATGCCCGGCGCCGTGCCGATAACGTCGACGTACGCGCTGACCAACGCCACGATGCCCTACGTCATCGACCTCGCCAACCGCGGGCTGCACGAGGCGCTCGGCGCCGATCCCGGCTTCATGCGGGGCCTCAACGTGGCCGCCGGCCAGCTGACCTACGAGCCGGTCGCGCGCGAGCAGGGCCTGGACTACGTCGCGCCCGAGGCGGCCCTTCGCCTGGTGGGCGCGACCTAGAGCCCGTACTCCTGCAGGAGCTTCAGCCAGACCTCGCTGCGCGTGGGGAAGGACGGAACGGCGTGCCAGAGTGAGTCCATCGGCACCTCGCCGACGATCGCGATCGTCGCCGCGTGCAGGAGCTCGGCGACGTCGGCGCCGGTGAACGTCGCGCCCACGAGCACCCCGCGCCCTTCGTCGACGACGATGCGTGCCGTGCCCGTGACACCCTTGCCGTAGAAGCTCGCGCCGGCGGTGGCGTTCATGTCGGAGTCGACCGCGCGGGCGCCGATCCCCGCCTCGCGTGCCGACGCGGTCGTGTGGCCGACGGCGGCGACCTGCGGCTCGGTGAAGATCACGCGGGGCGAGAGCGCGCCGTCGAGCACCGCGGGCGAGGGGTCGCGGCCGAGGATGTGGTCGGCGGCGATGCGGGCCTGCTCCTTGCCCTGGTGGGTGAGCAGCGCCCGGCCGTTGACGTCGCCGATCGCGTAGAGCCACGGCCGGCCGGGGTCGTGCAGGCGGTCGCCGACGACGATCGGCTCGCCGGGGGTGAGGCCGACGCTCTCCGCGCCGATGTCCTCGGTCCGCGGCCTGCGCCCGGCTGCCACGAGCAGCTCGTCGCCGGCGACCGGATCGGCGCCCGCGAGCTCGAGGAGCACCTCGGTCCCGTCGCGGCGCGCCGAGGTGACCCTGGCCCCGGTGCGCACGTCGACGCCGGCCGCGCGCAGGCCGTCGGCGACCTGCTCGGCGGCGAAGTCCTCCTCGCGGCCGAGCAGGCGCGGCCCGACCTCGAGCAGCGCCACCTCGGAGCCGAGCGTCGCGTAGGCCTGGGCCATCTCGACCCCGACGACGCCACCGCCGAGCACCACGAGGCGCCGGGGCACGTCCTCGGCGACCGCGGCCTGGCGGTTGGTCCACGGCTCGACGCCGGCCAGCCCGTCGACCGGCGGCAGCGACGCCGACGTGCCGGTGGCGACGATCACCGCCTTGCGCGCGACGAGCACCTCGTCGCCGGCGCGCACCCGCAGCTCGCCTTCCAGGCGGCCGTCGGCGCGCACGAGCGCGATCCCGCGGGACTGAAGCCATGGCAGCTGCCCGGAGTCGTCGAGGTCGTGGATCACCTCGTCGCGGCGCGCGAGGGCGGCTTGCACGTCGAGCTCGCCGTTGACGGCCTCGGCGGCGCCGGGGATGCGCCGCACCTCGGCGAGCGCTTCGGCGG
>JACCQW010000025.1 GCA_013813955.1 Solirubrobacterales bacterium | reverse complement strand
CGTGGGCGGAGGGCCGATCCCGCCGGCGCTGCTTGACCGCGCGGCCGGCGCCGGGGTGCCGGCCGTGACCACCTACGGGCTCACTGAGGCCTGCTCACAGGTCACCACCGGCGGGCCGGCGCTGTTCTGCACGCGCGTGCGCATCGACGACTCGGGACAGATCCTCGTCGCCGGCCCGACCGTCGCCCCGGCCGCGGCAGCGGCCGACGGCTGGCTGCACACCGGTGACCTCGGAGAGCTCGACGCGACCGGCGTGTTGAGCGTCACCGGCCGCACGGCGGACACGATCGTCACGGGCGGGGAGAACGTCGCGCCGGCCGAGGTCGAGGCCGTGCTGGCCGCGCACCCTGCGGTGGCCGAGGCCGGGGTGTACGGGATCGCGGACCCCGAATGGGGCGAGCGCGTGGCCGCCCGGATCGTGCTGCGACCGGGCGCCCGGGCCACGGTCGAGGAGCTCGGCGAGCACTGTCGCGTCCGGCTGGCGGGTTACAAGGTCCCCAAAATGTTCAAGTTCTCGTCAGACTTGCCGAAAACGAAGTCAGGGAAGCTGTCGCGCCGATCCATGGAGGGTTGAATGTCACGTCCGCGCCGCCGCTCGCTCATCGCCGCCGTCGCCACCGCCGGAGCCCTCGCGGCGCCCGCCGCGGCACAGGCGGCCACCTACTCCGTCGCCGCCGGCGGCGGCTCTTGCGGAGGGGACGACCGGTCCTGTGGCTCGCTCGCCGACGGCGCCTCCGCGGCCAACCCCGGCGACGTCTTCGAGGTGGCCCCGGGGCAGTACGCGTCCGCGACGTTCACCGACGGCGGCGTGACGATCGTCGGCTCCACGGCCCCTCCCGGCGTCGTCGTCAACGGCACCCTCACCTTCTCGGGCGCCTCCGGCGGCGTCTCGAACCTGCAGAAGCTCGTCGTAAGCCGCTTCACGGGCGTGGATCCGGCGGTCTCCGTCAGCGGTCCCTCCGGCCTGCGCGTCAGCGACGCCCTACTCGCCAGCGCCAACGGGAACGGCATGGAGATCGTGGCCGGCACTGCGAACGAGATCGTGCGCTCCACCGTGCTGACCGGCGGCGCGGAGGCGAGCGCGGTGCGCGTGTTCTCCGGCAACGACTCGTCGGCGTCCAAGGCGCTGCTGCTGGAGTCGAGCATCGTCAGCGGTGGCGCCGCGGGGGTCGGCGTGTTCACCGGCGAGGGCGGCCCCACCAGCTCCGCGGGTGACGTCACGCTGCGCGCCCGTCACCTGACCGCGGCCGGCTCCACGAACGCGTTCGTGCTCGACGCCAGCGAGGCCAGCCCGCTCGTCGGCGGCCCCGTCGGCAACATCGCCGCCACCGCCGCCGACTCGATCCTGCTCAACGGCGTGGTCACGAGGAACTACTCCGGCACCGCGGTGGTGGCGCCCCCGAACTCGGCGACCTTCACTCCCACGCGCACGATCGTGTCCGGCGACCCCAACGCGCTGTTCGTCAACCCGGCGGGCCGGAACTTCCGGTTGAAGGCGGGGTCCCCGGCGATCGACAAGGGCGGGCTGACCGAGGGCGAGTCGGCCACCGACGTGGAAGGCGAGCCCCGCGTGGTCGGCTCCGCGTCTGACCAGGGCGCCGACGAGTTCGTCAACCGCGCGCCCACCGCGAGCATCGCCGCGTCCGCCGCCTCGGTGCGCGCAGGCCGCGGGGTGACCTTCAGCGCCGCGGGCTCGCGCGACCCCGAGGGCGCGATCGCCTCCTACGTCTGGCGCTTCGGCGACGGCGAGACCGCGACGACCGCAGCGCCCCAGGTCGACCACGTCTACCGCAACGAGGGCACCGTGGGCGCGACCGTCGTGGCGGTCGACGTCCTCGGTCTGGCCAGCGCCCCGTCCGCGCCCGCCACCATCACGGTGACCGACGGCACGCCACCGCTGATCAGCGTAGACAGGCCGCGCCGCAACCAGACGGTCAGGATCATCACCAGGCGCACGCGTACGGTCACGCGCGCCGGCACCAGGCGCAGGGTGACGACCACGCGGCGCAACCGCATTCGCTTCAGAGGCAGGGCGCTGGACAGGTCCGGCGTCAGGAACGTGAGCATCGCGCTGCGCCAGGTCAGCCGCCTGCCCAGGAAGCGGACCACCAGGAGGAGGACCTCGACCGCCGGGGCAAGCCAGGTGCGCAATTGCCGGTGGCTGGACCCGCGGCGCGGCATCGTCTCGCGCAGCTGCAGCCGGCCGGTGCAGATCGCGGTGAGGCTCGATTCCAAGGCGGGCACGTGGAGCTACGCCGTGCCCAGCCGGCGCCGGCTCGCGGCCGGGACGTACCGGGTCTCGGTGGCCGGCACCGACAACGCGGGGGTCTTCGGCAACGCCTTCACCCCCGCGGCGGTCACGTTCAAGCTGAGATGACGGGCCTCGGGCCCGTCGTGCGATGACCGACGACCCGGACGGGTTCCGCCGCGAGAGCCGGGATCGATGGGAGCGGGCCGCTGCCGGATGGGCGGCCCAGCGCCCCGTGGTCCAGGCCGCGCTGCAGGGCGTGTCGGCCTGGCTCGTGGAGGCGATCGATCCCCAGCCCGGCCACCGCGTGCTCGAGCTGGCCGCGGGCCCGGGCGACACCGGGCTGCTCGCCGCGGAGCTGATCGCGCCGGGCGGGACGCTCATCAGCACCGACGGCGCCGAGGCCATGGTCGACGCCGCCCGCGCCCGCGCGGCGGAGCTCGGGGTCGAGAACGTGGAGTTCGCGGCGATGGACGCCGAGTGGATCGACCTGCCGACCGCGGACGTCGACGGCGTGCTGTGCCGCTTCGGCTACATGCTGCTGGCCGATCCCGCCGCCGCGCTGCGCGAGACTCGCCGCGTGCTCAGGCCCGGTGGCCGCGTCGCGCTCGCCGCGTGGACGGACCCCGCCGACAACCCGTGGGCATCGGTCCCGATGGCGGAGCTGGTCCGGATGGGCGCCGCGGATCCGCCCGATCCCGCCCAGCCCGGGATGTTCGCCTTCCGCGATCGCGCCCGCATCGAGGGCCTGCTGCGGGAGGCCGGCTTCACCGAGGTCCAGGTCGATCAGCTGGACATCACTCTGCGCTACGACGACCTCGACGCGTGGTGGGACACCCAGCTGGACCTGTCCACCGGCCTGCGCACGGCGGTCGGCGCGCTCGCCCCGGCACAGCGCGACGAGCTGCGTGACGCGATCGATCCCCGCCTGGCCGAGCACGTCCGCGACGACGGCTCGGTGGCCCTGCCCGGGCGCACGCACGTCGCCGCGGCCAGTGCGTAGAGTCCCGCGCCATGTTCTACGACGACGACGCCGATCTGGCCCTCCTCGACGAGAAGACCGTCGCCATCATCGGCTACGGGTCCCAGGGCCACGCCCATTCGCTGAACCTCTCGGACTCGGGCGTGGACGTCGTCGTCGGCCTGCGCGACGGATCGGCCTCGGCCGAGAAGGCCGCGGCCGGCGGCCTGAAGGTCCTGCCGATCGCCGACGCCGCCAGCGAGGGCGACGTGGTGATGATGCTCGTCCCCGACGAGCTGCACCGCGAGGTCTACGAGTCCGAGGTCAGCGACGGGATCGCGGAGGGCAACCTGCTGCTCTTCGGCCACGGGTTCTCCGTCCACTACGGCGAGGTCCAGCCGCCCCCGGGCGTGGACGTCGCCCTCGTGGCGCCCAAGGGTCCCGGCCACCTCGTCCGGCGCCAGTACACGGAGGGCTCCGGGGTTCCGGGCCTCGTGGCGGTCCAGCAGGACGCCACCGGCCAGGCCCAGGCGCTCGCGCTGGCCTACGCCAAGGGCATCGGCTGCACCCGTGGCGGAGTCTTCGCGACAACGTTCAAGGACGAGACCGAGACCGACCTCTTCGGCGAGCAGGCAGTGTTGTGCGGCGGCGCCTCCGAGCTCGTCCAGGCCGGCTTCGACACGCTCGTCGAGGCGGGCTATGACCCGAACATGGCCTACTTCGAGTGCCTGCACGAGCTCAAGCTCATCGTGGACCTCATGTATGAGAAGGGCTTGGCCGGGATGCGCTACTCGATCTCCAATACCGCGGAGTACGGCGACTACTCGCGAGGTAAGCGCGTGATCACCGACGAGACGCGCGCGAACATGCGCAAGATCCTCGAGGAGATCCAGTCGGGCGACTTCGCGCGCGAGTGGATCGCCGAGAACCGCGCCGGCCAGGAGAACTTCAAGCGGATGCGCGCCGAGCAGGCGGCCACGAGGGTGGAGAGCACCGGCAGGGACCTGCGCTCGATGATGGCCTGGATCGACACAGACTTCCACGAGTGACCGGGGGCTGGCTTCCGCCCGAAGCGCCCGGCGCAGGACAGGCTCCCCCGCGCCGCTGGGATCGTCCCGAGGCGGCTGCGCCGGCACCATTGCAGCAACCGCAGGAGCCCACCCCGGCGCCCGCGTTCTCCCAGCCCCCGCGCGGCCACGAGCCCAGCAACGGCCAGGCGGTCGCCGGCCTGGTGTGCGGGATCCTCGGCCTGGCGGTCCTGCTCGGGACGGCGGGCCTGGCGTTCGTGGTCTCGCTGCCGCTGTCGATCTGCGCGTGGGTGTTCGGCATCAAGGGCCAGCGCCGGGCCGACCGTGGGGAGGCCGGCCACCGCGGCCTCGGCCAGGCGGGTTGGATCATGGGCCTCATCGGGACGATTCTCGGGGTACTGGCGATGATCGGCTGGATCCTGCTCTTCGCCCTGAACGACGACCTCATCGAGGAGCTCGAGCGCGAGCTCGAGAAGAACGAGAGCTTCACGGTGAAGACCCGCCTGCTCGGCGCCGCGGCCCGTCTCGCAGCCGGGCTGTGAGGGGGCCCACGCGCGGGCACCGGCCGTGCCCGTGAGCACGGGCCCCCGTCTGATCGACCCGGGATCTGTGTACTAGACTCCCGGTTGTCGCGACTGGCGTCTGACAGGTGGAGCACACCACCGGGGAGCGACGGAGCACAGCAACGCCGCACGCCTGGGCACCCGCCGGAAGACCACGACCCCGCGAGGAGCCTGGACGTGACGACGTCAAGTGCGACGCTTGAGATCCCCGAGACCCTCCGACCCGCCGACGGCCGCTTCGGCTGCGGCCCCTCGAAGGTGCGCTCGGCCCAGCTCGACCGACTGGCCGGCGAGTTCGCCGGGGTCATGGGCACCTCGCACCGCCAGGCGCCCGTCAAGGCCCTCGTCGGCCGCGTGCGCTCCGGGCTGCGCGAGCTGTTCGGCCTTCCCGAGGGCTACGAGGTCGCGCTGGGCAACGGCGGGACCACCGCGTTCTGGGACGCCGCGGCGCTGGGCTTGGTGCACCGTCGCGCGCTGCATCTCACCTACGGGGAGTTCTCCCAGAAGTTCGCGAAGGTCACGGCCGCCGCTCCCTTCCTCGAGGACCCGATCGTCATCGACGCCGAACCCGGGGACGCGCCCGACCCCGTCGGCGACCCTGGCGCCGACGTGATCGCCTGGGCGCACAACGAGACCTCGACCGGGGTCATGGTGGGCGTCCGGCGCCCGGAGGGTGCCGGCGACGCGCTCGTGCTCGTCGACGCCACCTCCGGCGCGGGCGGGCTGCCCGTCGACAGTGCGCAGGCCGATGCGTACTACTTCGCCCCGCAGAAGTGCTTCGGCTCCGACGGCGGGCTGTGGCTGGCGCTGCTGAGCCCGGCCGCCCAGGAGCGCATCGCCCGGATCGCCGCGTCGGACCGCTGGATTCCCGACTTCCTCTCGATCGCGACGGCGCTGGAGAACTCGCGCAAGGATCAGACCTACAACACGCCGGCGCTGGCCACGCTGGTGCTGCTCGCCGATCAGGTCGACTGGATGCTCGAGCAGGGCGGCCTGGAGGGGTGCGTCGCGCGCACCACGGCGTCCTCGGAGCATCTCTACGGCTGGGCGCAGGACTCGTCCTACGCGAGCCCGTTCGTCGCCGACGCGGCCAAGCGCTCGCTCGTCGTGGGCACGATCGACCTCAGCGCGGAGGTGGACGCGGCGGCCGTCGCGGCAACGTTGCGCGCCAACGCGATCGTCGACGTCGAGCCCTACCGCAAGCTCGGGCGCAACCAGCTGCGCGTCGGCATGTTCCCGGCGGTCGACCCCGGCGACGTCCGGGCCCTCACCGCCTGCATCGACTGGGTCGTCGAGCGCCTGCAGCCCGACGGCGCGGGTCTGACGCCATGAGGGTCCTGGTCAAGGAGAAGATCGGCGACTCGGGCGTCCAGCTGCTGCGCGACGCCGGCTTTGACGTCGACCTCGGAACCGACTGGTCCCGGGAGGAGCTCGAGGAGCGCATCGCCGACTACCACGCGATCCTCATCCGCTCGGCGACGCAGCTCGACGCCGGCCTGCTCGCGAAGGCGACGAGCCTGCGCGCGGTCGGCCGCGCCGGAGTCGGGGTGGACAACGTCGACGTCCCGGCCGCGACCAAGCGCGGGATCGTGGTGGCCAACGCGCCGCAGTCCAACGTCGTGACCGCCGCGGAGCACACGATGGCCCTGCTGCTGGCGCTGGCGCGCAACGTCCCCCAAGCCCACGGTGCGCTGGTCCAGGGCCGCTGGGAGCGCGCGAAGTACTCCGGTGTGGAGCTCATGGACAAGACGCTCGGCATCCTGGGCTTCGGGCGCATCGGCCAGCTCGTCGCCCAGCGCGCGCAGAGCTTCGGGATGCGCATCCTCGCCTTCGACCCGTTCGTGGGCGCCGAGCGCTACCGCGAGCTCGGCGTCGAGAAGGCCGACAGCTCCGACGCCGTGTACGCGGAGGCCGACTTCCTGACCGTCCACCTGCCCAAGACGCCGGAGACCGACGGGTGGCTGGACGCCGCGGCGTTCGCCAAGATGCGCGACGGCGTGCGCATCCTCAACGTCGCGCGCGGGCCGTTGATCGTCGACGCCGACCTGCAGGCGGCGCTGGACAGCGGCAAGGTCGGCGGTGCCGCGCTGGACGTCTTCCGCTCCGAGCCGATCACCGACCACCCGCTGTTCGCCTATCCGAACGTCGTGGTCACGCCGCACCTGGGGGCGTCGACCGCCGAGGCCACCGATCGCGCGGGCTACCAGGCCGCCGAGCAGGTTGTCGCCGCGCTCAGCGGCGCCAGCGTGACCACCGCGGTCAACGTCCCCTCGATCGCCACGGAGGACCTCGAGGTCCTCGGCCCGTACCTGCCGCTGTGCCGCCATCTCGGGCGCCTGGCCAGCACGCTGGCGGAGGGCGCCTCGATCGACCGCATCGAGGTGGAGTGCCTCGGCCACATCGCCGGGCGCGACACCCGCCCGCTGGGGGTCGCCGTTCTGCTCGGCGCGCTGCACGGGCGCACGGAGGAGGAGGTCAACGCCGTCAACGCGCCGTCGATCGCCGACGAGCGCGGCATCGAGGTCGTCGAGACCAAGAACCACACGGCGCGCGACTTCACCGATCTGGTGCGCGTGACGGCCGTGTCGGGCTCCGAGCGCCAGCGGGTGGTGGGCACGACGCTTGGCCGCCGCGACCGCCCGCACCTGCTCGAGGCGTGGGGCCAGCGCTTCAACCTCCAGCTCGATGAGCACCTCGCGCTGTTTCGCTACCGCGACGTGCCGGGCATGATCGGGCGGGTCGGCACGTGCTTCGGCGCGCACGGGCTGAACATCGCCGCCGCTGCCGTCGGGCATGCGCCTGTGGAGGGGGACGAGGGTCTCGCGGTGATGATCGTGACCACCGACGCGCCGGTCCCGCAGACGGTCCTCGACGAGCTCGTGGCCGGTGAGGACTTCCTCGACGGGCGCGCCGTCGCGCTCACGTAGCGCCGCGCGCCGTCGCAGTCACGCAGCGCCAGGATCAGCGCGCGCCGAGCACCTCGAAGGAGGCCATCTCGCCGCGCATCCGCGCCGGCAGCCGACCGGTGAACAGGGTGTAGGAGTGCACCACGCCGTCGCGGGCGGCGACCTGCGCGCGCAGCGGGGCGGGGAGCACGGTGTCGAGGCGATAGCGCCCGCCGGCGACACGCGCGGTGAACTCCCTGGTGACCGTCCGGCCGCCGGCCGAGAAGACGAGCTGCACGCGCGCGATCCCGCGCGCCGCATGCGCCAGCGTGCCCGTCGCGCGCAGGCGCCCACCGCGGTCGATCGTCGGGCGCTCGGCACGCAGC
>JACCQW010000018.1 GCA_013813955.1 Solirubrobacterales bacterium | reverse complement strand
CGTCGAGCGTCCGGGTCGGGCGCCATCCGGTCGTCGCCTGCAGCAGCGATGTGTCGGGCTCGCGGCGCCCGAGCTCCTCGAAGCCGGGCGGGTAGGCCGTCTCGTAGGGCACCAGGCAGATGCGGCTCGAGGAGTTGGCGCGCTCGATCACCCGCACGGCGAGCTGCAAGATGCTCACCGGCACCGTGTTGCCGACGTTGTAGACGTTGCCGATCGCGCGCGGGTCGTGGCAGAGCTGACGCATGGCCTCGACCGTGTCGCGGACGTGGATGAAGCAGCGCGTCTGGCTGCCGTCGCCGTAGACCGTGAGGTCCTCGCCGGCGAGGGCCTGGCGCACTAGCCGGGGCAGGACCATCCCGTACAGCCCCGACTGGCGCGGCCCCACCGTGTTGAACAGGCGCACGGTGACGACGTCGACGCCCATGTCGCGGTGGTAGCCGTGGGCCAGCGCCTCGCCGAAGCTCTTGGCGATCGCGTATGACCAGCGGGCCTTGAACGGCGATCCGAGCAGCAGGTCGTTGTCCTCCGAGAGCGCGCCGACCGTGTTCTTGCCGTAGACCTCGGAGGTCGAGCTGTAGAGCAGGCGCTTGCCGTGGCGGGCGGTGGCCTCCATGACGGTGTCACAGCCGCGCACGTTGGCCAGCAGCGCCTCGAGCGGGCGATCGACGATGAGCTGCACGCCGACGGCCGAGGCCAGGTGCACGCACGCGTCGGCGTCCGCCATCAGATCGTCCACCAGGGCGGCATCGGTGACCGAGCCCTCGACGAACTGGACGCGGCCGGTGTCCTCCAGGTGGGCGATGTTCTCGCGCCGGCCGGTGCTCAGGTTGTCGAGGATGACGACCTCGTACCCGTCCTCGACCAGCAGCTCGGTGAGGTGCGAGCCGATGAAGCCCGCCCCCCCGGTCATGAGATACCTCACTGCGTGGCGCCTCTGCTGACCAGTGCGGTGGCTTCGCCGAGCAGGTGCGGGATCGTCCGGCGCAGGCCCTCGGAGAAGCCGATCTGCGGCTCGTAGCCGAGCTCGGTGCGGGCGCGCTCGATGTCGGCCAGCGAGTGGCGGATGTCGCCGGGCCGCGCGGGCCCGTGCTCGGGCTCGATGCCGACCTCCATCTGCTCGCGCAGCTCGGCGGCCAGGTCGTTGAGCGTGATGCGCTCGCCGCAGGCGGCGTTGTAGACCCGGCCGGCGACCCCGGTGGCGTCCAGCGCCGCGAGGTTGGCGTCGACGATGTTGTCCACGTAGGTGAAGTCGCGCGACTGCTCGCCGTCGCCGTAGATGACCGGCGCGCGGCCCTCCGAGAAGGCGGCGATGAACTTGGGGATGACCGCCGCGTACTCCGAGGCCGGGTCCTGGCGCGGGCCGAACACGTTGAAGTAGCGCAGCGCGACCGTCTCCAGGCCGTAGACCTCGTGGAAGCTGCGGCAGTAGCTCTCGGCCGCGAGCTTGGCCGTCCCGTAGGGGGAGATCGGCACGGTGGGCATCGTCTCGGCCTTGCGCAGCCCCTCAGCCGTGCCGTACACCGACGAGGAGGAGGCGAACACGAGCCGGCGCACGTCGGCGTCGCGGGCGGCGAGCAGGACGTTGAGCGTGCCGGTGGTGTTGGTGGCGTGGCTCGTGAGCGGATCGGCGATCGAGCGCGGGACCGACGGCAGCGCCGCCTGGTGCAGGACCGTCTCGCAGCCGCGCATCGCGTTGTGGACGCGCTCGTAGCTCTGGACGTCGCCCTCGACGACGTCGATCTCGTCCGCGAAGCCGAGGAGGTTGGAGCGGTGGCCCGTGGAGAAGTTGTCCAGGATCCTGACGTCGTGGCCGAGGCGGACGAGCCGCTCGACGAGATTTGATCCGATGAACCCTGCGCCTCCCGTGACCAGAATCCTCATCTGGTGTCCCTTCCCGCCATCCTGGCGAACGCGTTTGGTCGGGTTGGCTTCGGACCCGAAAGCGAAGGTAGCGAGTCCATAATCGACTGTAAAGCTGTGCGCTGCGTGTTCACGCACAATTCACGGTCAGGCTCTCGCAGACCGGTCGCGTGTGGCGCGTCGGCGCTCTGAATCGGGGTCCCGAGGGATGATGCGCCCGTGAATGCTTCCTCCGCGCGGGCCCTCGGAACCCTCGCCCCGGACCCCGAGGCCGCGTGGCGGCTGCGCCACGCGCTGCTCTCCAGTGGCTACGAGGCAGACCGGCTCGCCCAGCCGTTGCGGCTCCGATCCCTGGCAGGAAGCGCGCGGTCCGCGGTCGACTGGCGAGAGATCGCCGGGAGCGACGAGCCGCTGACGGGGCTGGTCGAGCTCTTCATCTTCGGCCGCGCGATCGACGTGGCGCGGGCGGAGGCGTCGCTGTCGCCGCTGTCGATCCATGACGCGGTCCGCGCCGGGTTCGTGCAGAGCGACGGCGACAGCATCGCCTCGCCATGGGAGGTACTCGTCCACGACGGGCTGCTGCTCCTCGGTGACCGTCCTGATCGCCTGACCCAGGGCAACGTCGACTTCGTCGGGACGGTGTCGAACTCCGCTCGCACGCTCGCTTATCAGACGTCGCGCGCGCCCGTCGAGGCGACGCTCGACCTCGGGACCGGCTCGGGGGTCCAGGCGCTGCTGGCCGCCCGGCACAGCCGGCGCGTCCTCGGCGTCGACCTCAACGCGCGCGCGGCGACGATCGCCACGGTCAACGGCTTCGTCAACGAGCTTCTCAACACGGAGTACCGGGTCGGCGACTGGTTCGAGGCCGTCGATCCGGCCCGCCGCTTTGATCTCGTCGTGGCCAACCTGCCGTTCGTCGCCGCGCCCCAAGTGGTCTATCGCTTCGCCCACGGCGGGCTGGATCCGAACGATCTCAGTCGCCAGATCGTCCGTGGGGCGGCGATGCGGCTCGCCGATGGCGGCATGGCGCAGATTTTGACGTCGTGGACGCGCCGGATCGAGGACGATCGGATCGCCGCGGTGCGTGACTTCGTCGCGGGCACGGGTTGCGACGCCATCGTGCTGGCCCACGGCGCGGAGGAGGCGGCGGTGTACGCGGCGGAGCAGTGCGGCTGGCTGGCGCCGCGCGACCCCGCGCGCTACGGGGAGCTCCTACGACGGTGGCTGCGCTACTACCGGGACGCGGGCGTCGAGGCCATCGAGACCGGCCTGATCTCGCTGCGTCGCAGCAGCGGCGGCGCATCGTGGCTGCACGGCATCCAATCGCCGGGGATGCCGACCGCGCAGCTCGGCGATCACGTCGCGCGCCTGTTCGCCGGCAACGACGAGATCGAGTCGCTCGGTGATGCGGAGGAGCTCCTGACCGGCCACTTCAGCCTGATCGCGGGCCATCGGGTGACGCAGGCGTCGCGCCGGCATCCCGACGGCTACCACCAGGAAGCCACGACCATCGAGCTCACGCCCGACGTCGGTTACCAGGCGTCGGTCTCCGGCTATGCCGCCGCGGTGGTGCTCTCAATGAGCGCGGCCGAGACGCTCGGCCAGACCGTGGAGCGGGTGGCCGACGAGACGGGCATGGAGGAGCCGACGCTGCGCGCCGAAGCAATTGGCGCGGTCAAGGATCTCCTGCAGCTGGGGATGGCGACGCGCTTGCACTGAGGTCCGGTGTGGCATGAACAGCGGTAGTGGCCTATCATGCCCGGCGCTCGCACGATTTGCTGCCAGAAAGAGGCTTCATGGGACGGATCCACGGAAAGCAGGGGGAGGGCCGCGCGCTGAAGCCTCTGGCCCGCGCCGACGACCTCGTCGTCGAGGAGCTCGCCGACGAGCTGCTCATCTACGACCTGAAGACCGACGACGCCCATTGTCTGGGCGCCACGGCAGCGCGCGTCTGGCGAGCCTGCGACGGCGACACCACGGTCGCGACGCTCGAATCCGATCTGGGTCTGGACGCGGACGCCGTCGCGAAGGCCGTGGAGGACCTCGAGCGGTGCTCGCTGCTCCAGGCGCCGGCGGGCCTCACCCGCCGCGAGCTCAACATCAAGGTGACGAAGGCCGGCGTCGCGGCGGCGTCGATTCCCTTCATCGTGTCGATCGGCGTGCCGGCGGTGGCGGCGGCGACGCCCACCGTTGCGCAGTGCCGCGCCGGCTTCACCAATGGCTGCGGCGACTGCACGCTGGCCGGCTGCTGCTGTTGCGGACCCGGGAACGGCCGCATCAAGGATTGCGTGCCGACCGGGCAATGCGGCGTCATTGACTTCCCGCTCGCTCCCAAGGCCACCTCGAGTTGCTCCAAGACCAACTGATCGGTGTGTCACCCCGCTAGCCGCCCGCCCGCCCGCCGCTCGCGCCGGCGGAACCGCCAGGCCCGCACGGCCCAGCGC
>JACCQW010000395.1 GCA_013813955.1 Solirubrobacterales bacterium | reverse complement strand
ATGACCGCGGCGCTCGTGGCGGGGCTGCGCCGCCGCGACGCCCGCGCGATCGTCCCGGCCGCGCTGGCCTTCGCCGAGCTGGAGGAGGCCGCGGACGCGCCGGTGCGCACCTACAGCGAGGGCATGAAGCTGCGCCTGGCCTTCGGCGTCGTCGCCCGCCTCGAGCCCGAGGTCCTGCTGCTCGACGAGGTCATCGCGGTGGGCGATCTCGCCTTCCAGTCGCGCTGCCTGGCCCGGGTGCGCGAGCTGCGCGAGCGCGGCACGGCGGTCCTGCTCGCCTCCCACGACCTCGGACTCCTCGCCGCCGAGTGCGACGGCGCCGTGTGGCTGCAGGACGGCGAGGTGTGCGCCGCCGGGCCCGCCCGCGAGGTGGCCGCCCGCTACGAGGAGTCCGCCCGCCAGCGTGCCCTCGCCGCGACGCCTCCGCCCGCGCCCGGCGACGAGGGGCCGCTGCGCCTGCGCTCGGACCGCGTCGGGACGCAGGGGCTCACCGTCGAGCACGTCGCCGTGCAGGATGCCGACGGACGGGCGGTGGCCGAGGTCCTCCCCGGGGCGCCGGCGCGGATCCTGGTCAAGCTCGCCGCTCACCGGTCCGCGCTCGTCGACCCCATCGTCGCCGTCGCGGTGCACCGCATCGCGGACGGGGTGCTGTGCTGGGAGGTGTCCACGCACGGTGCCGGTCTTCGCCTCGGCCCCATCGCCGGCTTGACGGCCGTCGTGCTCGAGCTCGAGCGCGTCGACCTCGCACCAGGGGAGTACGTCCTGGACGTGGGGGTCTACTCGGCCGACTGGCAGGAGGTCTACGACTTCCACTGGCACGCCCACGCGCTGCGGGTCGCGGGCGCCCGGGGAGCCAAGGGGGTCGTCCAGCCACAGGTGCGTTGGAGCATCGGATCCGAGCGCGTGCAGATGCCGAGTCCGCAAGGACCGCAGACCGCATCGCAGACCGCACGACACCCGTTGGTAGACTGACCCATGCGCCGCGACCGGACCCGAGGACTCATCTGTTTTGCTCGCGGAGCCGAATGGATGGGAAGTCGGGCGCGAAGTCGTCCCCCGACACCGGACCACCTCCCGACCCGAGGCTAGAGGCCCCGCCCCAGCAGGAAGGATCAGCAGCATGTTCGAGCGATTCACAGAGCGAGCCCGACAGGTGGTCGTTCTCGCGCAGGAGGAAGCGCGGACGCTCAAGCACAACTACATCGGGACCGAGCACATCCTGCTCGGCCTCCTCCGCGAGGAGGAGGGGCTCGCCGCACGGGTCCTCGAGAGCCTGGACATCACCGTCGAGCGCGTGCGTGCGCAGGTCGTGCGCATCGTGGGCTCCGGTGAGGAGGTCACCTCCGGACAGATCCCGTTCACGCCCCGGGCCAAGAAGGTCCTGGAGCTGGCGTTGCGTGAGGCGCTGAGCCTCGGGCACAACTACATCGGGACCGAGCACATCCTGCTCGGCCTAGTCCGCGAGAACGAGGGCGTGGCCGCGCGCATCCTGCTCGACTTCGACGCGGACTCCGAGAAGATCCGCAACGAGGTCATCCGGATGCTGTCGGGCCCCGGCGGCCGTCGCCAGGGCTCGGGCTCGGGCTCCGGCGCGGGCGCCGCCCCCGGGGCGCCCGGCGAGGGCAAGAAGTCCTCCAAGCTGCTCGACCAGTTCGGGCGCAACCTCACCAAGCTCGCCGAGGAGGGCAAGCTGGACCCCGTCGTCGGCCGCGAGACCGAGATCGAGCGGATCATGCAGATCCTCTCGCGCCGCCAGAAGAACAACCCCGTGCTCGTCGGCGAGCCCGGCGTGGGCAAGACCGCCGTGGTCGAGGGCCTGGCCCAGCGCATCATCAACTCCGACGTCCCCGAGCTGCTGAAGGGCAAGCAGATCTACACGCTCGACCTCGCTGCCCTGGTCGCCGGCTCGAAGTACCGCGGCGAGTTCGAGGAGCGCCTGAAGAAGGTGATGAAGGAGATCACCCAGCGCGGCGACATCATCCTGTTCATCGACGAGCTGCACAACCTCGTCGGCGCCGGCGCGGC
>JACCQW010000394.1 GCA_013813955.1 Solirubrobacterales bacterium | reverse complement strand
AGGCCGGCCTGCCGCCGCGGCGCACGCGCGCGATCGACGCCGACGTCGCCCGCCTGGTGGGGCGCTACATGCAGGCGGTGGTCAGCGAGGGGACCGGCAGGGCCGCGGCGATCGAGGGTGTCCGCGTGGCGGGCAAGACGGGCACCGCCGAACTGCGCGACACGAGCCGGGAGGACTGCACGCCCTCGCCCGGGGCGCCCTGCCCGCCGGTCGTGGACGACCCCTCCGACACCGACGCGTGGTTCGCGGCCTACGCGCCGGCAGCCGAGCCCCGTGTGGCCGTCGGCGTGCTCCTGGTGCAGAACGGCAGTGGCGGCGAGACGGCAGCACCGGTGGCCAAACAGGTCCTGCAGGCCGCGCTGGGGGGAACGCCGGGCTAGACGTCGAGGTCGATGATGCCCGTCTCCTGGGGTACCTTCGCGCTCTCGATCTTCAGTTCGAGCGGGCGGTTGTCCAGCGCCTGGTTGGTGAGCTTGAAGAGCACGAGCGCTCCCTGGATCGGGGACTCGGCGGCGGCCGAGTCCTGCTCGGGGATCAGCTCGCCGGGCGGGACCGGCGACGTCGAGCGGTAGGCGAAGACGTTCTCGCCGTCCAGCGGGATGGGGTCGAAGACCTCCTCCTGGGTGTCGATGATCTCGATCTCGCCGGAGGGCTCGAGCTCCTCGTCGGTCTCGTTCTGCACGCGCAGGAAGACGCCGAACCAGGTCTCGCCGGCCTTCAGCCCCTGGTGCTCGGGCGGTATCCCGCGCAGGAAGGCCCGGTCCCCGGGGTCGGCCGGGTTGAGCTGGCGCGAGGCCTGCACCTGGTACTTCAGCTCGCCGATGTCGAGGTACAGGCCCTCGGTCTCGGCGCGGACGACCCGCCCGGGGCCGCCCCCCTCCTCATGGCTGCCGCAGGCCGCGAGCCCGCCCGTGGCGAGCACGGCGACGAGCAGGGCGGGGAGGCGACGGTGCGGGCGGGGCATGGCGGGGGAGCGGAAATCTACAGCCTGAAGCCGGTGGCAGGCTTGCGTGCGCCACCGGAGATCGTGGCGTGCGCGCCGCGCTGGCCGCCCTCCTCGAGGATCGCCCGCACGCGCTTCAGCGCATGCGCATGGCGGCGCTTCGCGAAGGCGCGGACGCGGAAGAGGACCTCGAGCGCCCGGTCGGCGGGCGTCGCCGGCTCGGACTCGGTGACGAACTGCAGGCGTGTCCCGCCAGCGTCCCCGCGCTCGAACGTCCACGTGCTCAGGGTGCGCACCCGGTTGAAGCGCCCGCCATTGCCCGCCATGACCAGCCGGCGCGGCGGCTGGATCTCGATGATCGTCGCCTCGCCGAACGCGAAGCGGTTGAAGCGCTGCTTGACGCGGAAGCGCGCCCCGGCACCGCGCCCGTAGGTGTCCTCGCGCGTCAGGTGCCAGTCGACGAGGAAGTGGTCGGTGAACTCCTGGTGGTTGGCCATGTCGGCCAGGTACGCGAAGACCTCCTCCGGCGGACGCGCGATCGTGATGGTGAGCGTCACGGGGTCCACGGACCGCGGAATCTATCCGTGCCGGACCTAGATGGCGAGGCGCCGGCGCACGCGCACCGCGTGGCCGTACTCGCTGTGGCGCACGCGCTCGCTGCGCTCGGGCGCCTCACGGCGCAGCGGGCGGCACAGCTCGCAGACCGTGACCGGCCCGGCGTAGACGTGCAGCGCCTCGCCGATGAGCGGCGTGCGGCCGCAGTCGGCACAGTGGTGGCGGGTCGCCGACAGGGCACCGACGCTCTTGCGCAGCAGCTCGCGCTCGAGGTCCTGCTCGTCGATCGCTACACCACCGCGGGCCATGGCGGGGGGTTCGCCGGGCGACGGGCGTCTCCTCCCGCGGCCCCGCGCCGGCCGCGATCTCTTAGGCGTGGTTTATCCGCCGCGGAACCATGGGTAACGCGACCACGCACGTTGCAGGACGCCACGATTTGACCGCCTCGTTATATTCCGCACAAGCCGATGCACGGAGCCCCCACGGCACCGAAAAAGGGAGCGTAGGAGATGGAGTCACTCACGTCCGGAACGCTGGCCGGGACCGGGTCCTTCCGGTGCGAGGAGTGCGGGTTCGTCGCCACGCTGGCGGCCGCCGACACCCTCCCGCGGTGCCCCGGCTGCGGCGGTTCCAACTTCACACGCGCATCGCTGTTCGGCGCGACCCGCTTCGAGCGCGAGGTTGAGCCCGAGGCCCATCCCGAGCGGCGCGACGCCCTGGTCGCCGAGGCGCGCGACGCGATCGACGCGCCGGGCCAGTACCTCGTCTTCGAGGACGGCGGCCAGATGCGGACGATCCCGCTGGACCGGGAGTGGACGCGCATCGGGCGCAGCCTGGCGGCCGACCTGCGCTTCGACGACCCGACGGTCTCCCGCCGGCACGCGCTGCTCGTGCGCCAGCCCGACGGCGTCCGGGTGCTCGACGACCGCAGCCTCAACGGCGTGTTCGTCAACGGCGAGCGGGTCGAATGGCGCAGCCTGAGCGAGGGCGACGAGATCGTCGTGGGTCGCTACCGGCTGCGCTTCCTGGACATAGCGGCCGAGACCGTCGCGGCGGGCGCCCGCCCGCTCGAGGCGCAGTAGCATCCGGCGCCCTCGTGGGCGCCACGATCGCAGTCCTCTCCCAGAAGGGCGGCACCGGCAAGACGACCTCGGTGAGGACCCTCACCGACGTCTTCCGCCGGGTCGGCCTCGACGTGCTCGCGGTCGACCTCGACCCGCAGGGCAACCTGTCGGACTACTTCGACGTCGATCCCGAGGCGGCGCCCACGATCGGTGACGTGCTCGCCGGCGGGGCGAAGGCCGAGGAGGCCGTCCACGACGGGATCATCCCGGCCAACCTCTCGCTCGCCGAGGCGGAGCTGATGCTCGCGGGCAAGATGGGCCGGGAGCTGACGCTCAAGCGCGCGCTCAAGCCACTGGGCGAGCGCTATGACCTGATCCTGCTGGATTGTCCTCCCTCGCTGGGCCTGCTGACGGTCAACGCGCTCGTCGCCGCCGACCACGCGCTGCTCAGCGCCGAGGCGCAGTACTTCGCGCTGCAGGGCGTCGAGCAGGCGCTCGAGGTCATCGAGCTCGCCCGCGACGGGCTGAACCCCGGCCTGCAGTGGCTGGGCGTCGTCCTCAACATCACCGACATGCGCACGGTGCACAGCCGCGAGGCGTTCGAGTCCCTACGCGAGCACATCGGCGCCAAGCTCTTCCGCTCCACCGTGCGCCAGTCGATCGCCTACGCCGAATCGGCCGAGCGGGCGATCTCGATCCTCGACCACCGGCCCGACCTCGGCGCCGACTACGTGGCGCTGGCCGACGAGCTGCTGGAGCGCCTGCGCATGAACGAGGCGCGTGAACGGCTGAAGCCCCTCGCGGAGGCGGCCCCCCGCAGCTGATGGGCCGGCGTGCGGTCCTCACGCTCGCCGCCCTCGTGATCGCGCTCGGCACGACCGCCGCGGCGGTCCTGATCCACGACCGCGGTCCGCGGGCCTCCGAACCGCCGGCGGGAACAAGTGCCCCGGCGGACCGCGGTGAACCCGACGCGCGGCGCTCCCGCAGCGTACGCGCTCCCGGCAGTCCGCCGGGCGTCCTGCCCCTGACCGGTCCGCTCGGCGCACGCCTCGTGCGGCGCACCCAGCTGCGCACGCGGCCCGGCGGGCGCGTCATCCGGGCGCTCGGGCGGCGGACGGGCTACGGGTCGCCGCGGGTCCTCGCCGTCGTCGGCCAGCGCGACGGGCACTTAGCCGTCCTGACGCACTACCGCGGCAACTCCCGCCCCGGCTGGATCCCGGCGCGCAGCGCGCGGCTGCTGCGTGAGCCCTACGCGATGCGCGCCGACCTCTCCGAGCGCGAGCTGGTGGTTCGCCGAGAGGGCCGCGTCGTGCGCCGCCTGGCGATCACCGTCGGCGGCGGCGCCACCCCCACGCCCACGGGACGCTTCGCCGTCACCGACGCGCTGCGCCTGACATCCGCCGGCGGGCCCTATGGCTGCTGTGCCCTGGCGCTCACCGGCCGCCAGCCGAACGTGCCCCAGGGCTGGACGGGCGGTGACCGGCTGGCCATCCACGGGACGTCGAACCCCGCGAGCGTCGGCACCGCCGCCAGCAGCGGGTGCCTGCGCGCGCGCGAGGCCGACATTCGCTGGCTGCTGAAGCGCATCCCGCTTGGCGCGAGGCTGACGATCGTCAGCTGACTCAGCGCACGCCGACGAGGTCGACCACGAAGACCAGCGTCTCGTCGGGCCCGATGACGCCGCCCGCCCCGCGCTTGCCGTAGGCGAGGCTCGGCGGGATCGTGATGCGCCGCCGGCCGCCGGTTCTCATGCCCGCCACGCCCTGGTCCCAGCCGGCGATGACATCGCCCTTGCCGAGACCGAACTTGAACGTTTTGCCGCGGTCCCACGACGCATCGAACTGCTTGCCCGTCGACCAGCTGACGCCGACGTAGTGCACCTCGACGGTGCGGCCCGAGACGGCCTCTTCGCCGTCGCCGACGGTGAGGTCCTCGAGCTCGAGCTCGTAGGACGGCGGCTGGTCGGACGCGACATCGACCTGGGGCTTGTCGTCTGGGGTCATGGACGCAAGGTAGCCCAGACGGGTTCAGCCCTCGGTGCCGGGGTCGTCGGAGCGTCTAGCGCCCGAGCGTGCGCACGACCTCCCGGGCGCTGCGTGACACGCCGCCGAGCAGCTCACGCACCTCCCCCAGCACGGCACGCAACTCGGGGTCGCCGACCTCGACGGGCAGCATCGAGTCCTGCAGCGTGGCGAGGATGGCGTCCGCCCGGGAGGCGGCACGGACCGCGTCCTCGACGAAGCCCTTGGCCCCGGTCGACGGGCGACCCGGCGGCGGTTGCTCGAACTCGCGGGCCGCCAGCCCGTGACGGCCGGCGAACGCGGCGTGGTGGCGCTTGGCCCGGCCGTAGGCCATCCCGACCGGCCGGAAGAGCCGCTCCTCGAGCTCGTCGCCGGTGCGCTCGTCGACCTGCTCGTACGCCGCGCCGAGGGCCGCGAGGGCGAGCCCGGTCTCGTCGATCGCCTCGGCGACGGTGTCGAGCAGCTGCTGGCGCGCCTGCGCGTCGGTGTAGGCCATGCCCAGAGCCTAGGACCCGCCGGTCAGAGTTCCTCGACGTAGGCCCCCTGCGGCTCGAACGGCGCCCGCAGGAGCTCCGCCCAGCCGTCGGTCTCGCGGCGCAGCGCCTCGTAGAGAGCGCCCGTGCCCTCGTAGTGGCTCCAGAACAGCACGGACGGGCCGGCGCCGGAGATCGTCGCTCCCAGCGCGCCGAGCTGGTCCGCGCGCTCGAGCAGCGCCATCGACGCGGGAAACAGGTGCCCGCGGTGTGGCTGGTGCAGCCTGTCGCGCAGTCCGCGACCCACCAGGCTCCAGTCCCCTCGCGACAGGCCAAGGGTCAGCATCGCGCCGTGCGCGACGTTGGCGACCGCGTCGGCGAGCGGCACCTGCGCCGGCAGCGCGGCACGGGCGGCCGACGTGCGCACCGCGTCGTGCGGGACGACGATCACCGACTCCAGGCCCATCGGAGGCTCGTAGCGCACGGCCTCGCCGCCGGCGACGATCACGAAGCCGCCCAGAAGCGCCGCGGCCGCGTTGTCGGGGTGGCCCTCCAGCGCGGTCGCGTGGGCGAGCAGGTCGGCGTCGAGCTCCATCAGGTGGTCGGCGGCCACGAGCCCGGCGACGTACGCCGCGGCACTCGAGCCCAGCCCGCCCGACAGGGGGATGTCCGACCGGATGCGGAACTCGAACTCGTCGGGCGGGTGCAGCTCGGCGAAGCCGCGCACGCACAGGTTGCGCCGGTCGCGGGCGATCTCGAGGTCGGTCTCGACGGCGAAGCGGCCGGTCTCGACGACCTCGAGCTCCATGTGCACGGCGATCGCCGCGGCGAAGGTGTCGAACCCGGGGCCGAGGTTCGCCGAGGAGGCGGGAACGCGCACGCGGCGGCGGCGGTCCATCAGGCGGGCTCCGGGGGTCCGGCGCCCGTCCCGCCCAGGACGGCCTCCTCGACGGCGTCGAGCTCGGGCACGCAGGGCACGACCGCGCCCGCGTGGTCCAGGGCGGTCTGCGGGTCCTTCAGGCCGTGGCCGGTGAGCACGCACGCCACCCGCCGCGCGCCGCCGGGCCCGTAGCGCAGCAGGCCGGCGACCGACGCGGCGCTGGCCGGCTCGCAGAAGACCCCCTCGCGGGAGGCGAGCAGGCGGTAGGCGGCGAGGATCTCCTCGTCGGAGACCGCGCGGATCTCGCCACGGGAGGCGGTCATGGCCTCCATCGCCTCCTCCCAGCGCGCCGGATTGCCGATGCGGATCGCGCTGGCCACGGTCTCCGGGTGCGCAACCGGCGCGCCGTGCACGAGCGGCGCGGCGCCCTCGGCCTGGAAGCCGAGCAGGCGCGGCGCGGCCCGGACCTCGCGGAAGCCCTTCCAGTAGGCCGTGATGTTGCCCGCGTTTCCGACCGGGACGCACAGCGCGTCCAGCTCGGAGAGCTCCTCGACCAGCTCGAAGGCGGCGGTCTTCTGACCCTCCAGGCGGAAGGCGTTGACGGAGTTGACCAGCGCGATCGGATGGCGGTCGGTCAGCGCCCGCACGAGCGTGAGCGCCTGGTCGAAGTTGCCGCGAAGCGCGATCACCCGCGCGCCGTGCATGAGCGCCTGCGCCAGCTTGCCGGTGGCGATCTTGCCCGCGGGCACGATCACCGCGCCGGTGAGGCCGGCGCGCGCGGCGTAGGCGGCGGCGCTGGCCGCCGTGTTGCCGGTCGACGCGCAGATGATCGCGGTGGCGCCCTCGCGCACCGCGGCGCTCACCGCGCAGGTCATCCCGCGGTCCTTGAACGAGCCGGTCGGGTTGGCGCCCTCGAGCTTGAGCCAGACCTCGGCCCCGACGAGGCCGGAGACGTGCGCGGCATGCACGAGCGGCGTCGAGCCCTCGTTCAGCGAGACCACCGGGTCGCCGGGGGCGAAGGGCAGGCGGTCGCGGTAGCGCTCGACGACGCCGGGCATCAGGCCTTGCCGAGTGCGATCACACGAACTCCTCCTCGATGACCCGGATCGCCCGCGGCCGCGAGCGCAGGAAGTCCAGGCTTGCGATGAGCTCGACCGCGGCGAAGAAGCGCGACTCCAGCAGCGGGTGCACGACCATCACCAGCCGCGCCTTCTCCCCCAGCCCCTTCTGCACGACCGACTTGATCGACGCGCCCTGCAGGCCGAGGATCTGCGCGACCTGGGCGAGCACCCCGGGCCGGTCGGCGACCTCGAGGTGCAGGTAGAACGCCGACTCCACGTCGGTGATCACCTCCAGCGCCTGCGTGGTCTGCGGCGTGCGGGCCGGCGGGATCATCGCGCTGACGACGTCGCCCAGCACGGCGCTGGCCGTCTGCGGCCCGCCCGCGCCCGGGCCGGACATCGTGATCTCGGTGATCGCCGCGGACTCCACGGTCACCGCGTTGAACGGCCCGTGGACGTTGGCCAGCGGATGGCCGCTGTACAGAAAGGCCGGGTGCACCCGCACCGCGAGCCGGCCGTCGATGCGCTCGGCGGTGCCGATGAGCTTCAGGCCCAGGCCCAGCTCGCGGGCGTACTCCATGTCGTCGGCGGTGATGCGCTCGATGCCCTCGTAGGTCACCTGGTCGAGGTGCACGGGCGTGTCGAAGGCCAGCCGCGCGAGGATCGCCATCTTGGCCGCCGCGTCGCGACCGTTGACGTCGTCGGTCGGGTCGGCCTCGGCGTAGCCCAGGCGCTGGGCATCGGCCAGCGCGACGTCGTAGGCGCACCCGGTGCGCGCCATCTCCGACAGGATGTAGTTCGTCGTGCCGTTGACGATCCCGTGCAGGCGGTCGACGTGCGCGGCGGCCAGCGACTCCTGCAGCACCCGGATCACCGGGACGACGCCGGCCACCGACGCCTCGAAGCGCAGCTGCACACCGTGCTCGCGCGCCGCTCCCCACAGCTCCTCGCCGTGCTGGCTCAGCAGCTGCTTGTTGGCGGTGACCACGTGGCGTCCCGCCCGGATCGCGCGCAGCACGTAGTCGCGCGTGGGCGCCAGCCCCCCGATGAGCTCCACGACGAGATCGCTCGCGGCCAGGATCTCCTCGAAGTCCCCGCGGCTGCGGGTGAGCACGCCGGCGAGCTGTGGTCGCAGCCCGGTGATCGCCTCGACGTGCTCGGCGCGCTCGGCGAGCAGCTGCGCGAACGCGGCGCCGACCGTGCCGTGGCCGAGCAGGCCGATGTGAAACGGCTCAGGCATCGCGCGCGAAGAGGTCCTCGTAGGTCTCGCGCCGCACGACGACCCGGGCGTCCCCGTCGTGGACGAAGACGACCGGCGGCCGGGGCACGCCGTTGTAGTTGTTGGCCATCGCATGGCCGTAGGCGCCGGTGGCGGGCGTCACGATCACGTCGCCCACCCGCGGGTCGGCGAGCTCGGCCTCGCAGACGATCACGTCGCCGGACTCGCAGTGCTTGCCGGCCAGCCGCGCCGGCGTGCCGCCGCCGAAGCGGTCGGCGATCTGCGCCTCGTAGACCGACCCGTAGAGCATCGGGCGCAGGTTGTCGGACATGCCGCCGTCCACCGCCACCCACGTCGAGACGTTGCGCTTGACGCTCTGCACCGTGTAGAGCGTCACCGTCGAGTTGGCGACCAGCGCGCGACCCGGCTCGTCGAGGATCCGCTTGCCGGAACCGAGCACGCGCTCGACGGTGTCGACCTTCGCGGCGACGTAGTCGGCGATGCGTGGCGGTTCTGGCCCGGCGGTGTATGCCACGCCGAGGCCGCCGCCGAGGTTGACGACGCCGAAGTCGCCGAGCGGCGCAATCGCCTCGATCGCGCGCCGGAACGGGTCGAGCTCGAAGATCTGCGAGCCGATGTGCAGGTGCAGGCCGACGAGCTCCAGCGCGGCCGAGCCGCGCACCCGCTCGATCGCGGCGGGCGCACCGGCCATCGAGAAGCCGAACTTGGAGTCGGCCTGGCCGGTGGAGATCGCGGCGTGCGTCTCGCCGCGCACGTCGGGGGTCACGCGCAGCAGGACACGCTGGGGCGTCGTGGGCGGGGACGAGGTCACCACCGCCTCCAGGCGCTCGATCTCGTCGGCGTTGTCGAGGACCACGTGCCCGACCCCCGATGCTCGTGCGAGGCGCAGCTCGTCCTCGGACTTCGCGTTGCCGTGCAGATAGATGCGCTCGGGGTCAAAGCCGCCGCGCAGGGCCAGCGCGAGCTCTCCGCCGGAGGCGACGTCGCAGGCGATGCCCTCCTCGGCCAGCACGCGGAGGACCGCGGTGCACGGAAACGCCTTGGAGGCGAAGAGCACGTCGAAGTCGCTCGTGCGTGCGCGGAAGGCGTCGACGAACGCCCGGGCACGCTCGCGCAGGTCCTCCTCGACGACGATGTACGCGGGCGTGCCGAACTCGCGCGCGAGCTCGACCGCGTCGCAGCCGCCGAGCTGCAGGCGCCCGTCTGCATCCAGCCGGCTGCCCAGCGGATAGGCCTGCGAGAGCTGGGTGCGAGTGGCGGCCATGCGGATCGGAGAGTATGCCGCTCGATGCGCCGCTACCGGGACGTGGACCTTCCGGCGCCGGCCGAGCTCGGCGTCCGCGACGGGCTGGCCTACGCCCTCTACCTGCCCGACGGGCCCGCGCGCGGCGGCGTGGTGATCCTGCACGGGGCGGGCTCGTGCAAGGAGAGCCACTTCGACTTCGCCCGGCTGTGCCGCGCCGCCGGCCTGGCCGCGGTGAGCTTCGACATGCGCGGTCACGGCGACAGCGAGGGACGGCTCGGCGCGGGCGCCATCGACGACGTGCGCACGATGGCCGGCGTGCTGCCACCCGGCCCGCTGCTGCTGCGCGGCTCGTCGATGGGCGGCTATCTGGCCCTGGCCGCCGC
>JACCQW010000440.1 GCA_013813955.1 Solirubrobacterales bacterium | reverse complement strand
GGCCAGCGCGATGCGGCCGACGCCGAAGCGGCGCGCCTGGGCGATCAGCGCGTCGGCGGAGCGCTCGGCGCTGAGCCCGACGAGCTCGAGCTCGGGGTCGCGCGCGACGATGTCGAGCGCCTGCGTGCCGATCGACCCGGTCGAGCCGAGGATGAGAAGGCGTCGAGGCACCCCGGCATTCTCGCAGGGGTCAGCGGCGCAGCACGTACGTGCGGCGCACGGTCTGGCGGGTCGCCCCCGAGCGAGCCGTGGCGACCATGCGCAGCCGGACCGTGCGCGCGGCGCGCAGCCGCCGCCGGGCCGCCTTCGTGAAGCGCAGCGAGTAGGTCCGCCGGCCGGTGAACGTGCGGCGCGACCCGCGGGCGACCACCACGGCCCGGCGGGCGCGCGTAAGGCCCAGGCGCCGGGCCGTGCGCGCGTCGACGCTGAGCGTCGTGCTCACCCGGCATGCGGTGGCGCAGCGCACGCGGCCGCGCAGGTTCCCGCGCCGCAAGGCCGCGCGCAGCCGCCGGCGCTCCAGGGCGGCGGAGAACGCGCCCGCGCTCTCCGAGCAGACCGCGCCGAGGTCCTGGCGCTGACCCCGGGCGACCGTGACGGTCCGGGTCCCGAGGACGTCGCCCGCGGCCGAGGTGCACGTGAGCTTCCACGCCTCGGTGGCGGGCGGCAGGCCGACCGTGCGCCCGTTGGCGTAGCGCTCGACCGCGCCCGACCAGCTGCCGGTGGCCGAGAAGTTGCGTACCTCCAGCGTGTAGCGCCCGGGCGGGAGGTCCTTGACGGTGAACTGCTCGCTGTTGGAAGGCGTGGCACTCGAGGCCACCTCCTCGCTGGGCACGGGCAGCGAGCCGCGGTACAGGTACAGGTCGTAGTCGTCGCTCGCGCCGGCCCCGGCGATGCTCGCCTTCAAGAACGGCGGGTCGCCCGGGCCGACCTGCACCGGGATCAGGTTGACCGGCGGCACGGGTGCGCCCGAGATCTCCTCGCGGCTTGCCGGCGCGTCGGCGGGCAGGATGGTGCTGCGGTCCTTCTGTGCGTAGGGGCGCGTGGACGGGTTGACGTGCCATGAGAACGTCCCGTCGGCGGGAACGGTCAGGGCCGACCCCGCCGTCTCGGAGAGCGTGAGCGGATCGCCCGTCCTGCCGTCCTCCGCGATGACCGGGGAGGTCAGGTGCATGGCGGAGCGCGAGATCTCCAGGCGCGCGCCCGGTGACCCGCGCCCCGTGAGCACGGAGTGGCGCTCGGTGTCGGCGGTGCTCTCCATGGCCAGCAGGTAGGCCTCGCGGTTGCCGCCCTGCTTCTGCGGGCGCCCGATCGCGTCGACCGGCGTCGGCGCGCGGCCCTCGTACTCGTTGATGACCTGCTCGTAGGGCGGGTGGAACTCGTGCGGTCCGATCTCGAACGTGTAGCCCAGGCCGCCGGTCTGGAAGTAGCTCCAATCCTCGGTCGTCCCCGTCGTGTCGTAGAGCTCGTGGCCGTACTGGCTGTTGTAGGCCGTCGCCTGGCCCATCGCGTCGCCCAGCGCCTTGTAGATCGGCTCGTCGGGCGTGGTCCCCTCGGCGGCCACGCCCGGCGGGCGCAGCACGAGGTCGGAGTAGGTGTGGTTGGTGATCAGCGTCGTCACCTGGCGCGAGGAGACGAGCTCGCGGATGTTCTGGGTCTCGGGCTCGGAGAACGGGGCGGTGCCGCGATAGTCGTCGGCGGTGGGGCTCACCGAGGCGCCCGGGCCGCCCCAGAAGCCGGCGTAGTTGCGGTTGGGGTCGGTGCCCAGCTCGCGGTTGTCGCTCATGGCGCACTCGCCCGGCGCGGGCGCCTGGCCGTCGGTGATGCGGCAGTTGCGCCGTTTGTAGGCGAAGTTGCCGCTCTGGGCGTCCAGCAGGATCGCCGCGATGCCCCCCGGGTTGCCCCCCGCCTGGTTGACCAGGCCCGATGTGTCGGGCCCGAGCACCTCGTAGAGGCCGGTGGCGCCGATGACGTCGAAGATCGCCCGCGTCAGCGGGGCGGTGGTGCCCAGCCCGCGCAGGTCCACGGGCGCCTCGCGCGAGAGGTTGTAGCCGTCGGGGTTGACGACCGGCACGACGATCGTGCGCACGCGGTCGACCAGCCCCGTGATCCGCTCGCTGGAGCCGTAGCCGTTGACGAGCTCGAAGGCGAACTCCATCGGCATCTCGCCCGACGGCCACTCGCGGGCGTGGTGGACGCCGAGCTGCAGGTACACGGGCTTGCCGTCAGCTCGGTCGGCGTCCTTGGTGATCTCGATGCCCTGGACCGGCCGGCCCTCCAGCGTGCGGTGGGGCAGCACGATCGGCTTGACCAGGTCGGGCCGGCGCTCGGCCAGCGCCTTCATGTCGGCCTCGAAGTCGGGCAGCCGGCGGTAGTCGTCGCGGCGGCTGGGCAGGCTGGAGCGCTTGACCCGCAGCGCGTAGCGCGCATCGCGCAGGCGGTTCTCGGCCTGGCGCGCGAGCATGTCGGGGATCTCGATCTCGTAGGCGAAGCCGGCGGCGCGCAGGCGCGCCTCGTCGGCGACGCCGTGCAGGACGACGTCCAGCGAGCGGGCGTCGCCGTGCTCGGTGAGGTCGAGCCCCAGCGCCTGCAGGCGCGCCTTCGCCGCCCGCGTCGGCGTGCTGACCTCGACGAGCATGGTCTGCTGGCGGGGCTCCCCCGCGCGCGGCGCGGGCAGGGGGATCGCCGCGACGCGCAGCCGCGCGC
>JACCQW010000433.1 GCA_013813955.1 Solirubrobacterales bacterium | reverse complement strand
GTCCAGACGCGCAGGCAGACCGAGCCGGGCGGGCCCGAGGCGGCGAGCAGGTCGCGCGGGCGCACCGTGCCCGCGAAGGTGACCGATGCGCGCAGGCGGCCGTCGCCCGCGCGTTGCAGCGACAGGCGCTGCATGTCCAGCGCGGCGGGCGCATCCCCCCGCGGATCGGAGACGGTGACCGGCCTGGACGCTGCGGCCAGCACGCTCGCCGCGCCGAGGGTGAGAAGCGCCGCGCTCAGGCCGCCGAGCGCCAGGAGGTGCCGGCGCGCGCGAGGTGGGCGCGGATCGCGCGCGAGGTCGCGGCCTCGTCGCCGGTGGTCATGGAGTCGCCGCACTCCGCAAGCATGACGAACTCGGCGCTCGAAATCGCCGGTGCGAGCACGCGCCCATGAGCCATCGGGCTGCGCGGCACGAGCGCGACCGGCAGCGGCGTCTAGCGCCCGACGTAGGTGGCGTGCCCGGGGCCGCGCTCGAGGAAGGATCTCACCGCGTTCTCGAGGTCGTCGGTGGCGAACAGTCCGCCGGCGGTCGCGGGCACGATCGCGTCGGCCGCGCGGGTGCCGCCCTCGACCTGGGCGCGGACGATGGCCTTGGTCGCCGCGTGCGCGAGCGTCGGGCCCTGCGCGAGGGCCATGGCGTATCCGCGAGCGTCGGCCTCGAAGCCGTCGTCGGCGAAGACACGGTTCACGACGCCCCAGCGCTCCAGCGCGGGCGCGTCGTAGAGCCCGCCGGTCATCACGAGCTCGCGTGCGCGAGCGGGGCCGGCGCGCTCGGCCAGGCGCTGCGTGCCGCCCATCGCCGGGGTCAGGCCGACGACGGTCTCCACGAGCCCGAACCTCGCCGACTCGGCGGCAACGAGCAGGTCGCAGGCCAGCGCCAGCTCGAAGGCGGCCGTCAGGCACAGTGCGTGCGCGGCGAACACCGTGGGGAACGCCAACGCCTCGACGCGGTGGATCATCGCCAGCAGCTCGCTCCACAGTCGCCCGGCGTCCTCCGGGCCCAGGCCGTCGAAGAGCGCCACGTCGACGCCTCCGCTGACCGCCCGCCCCTCGGCGCGGATCAGCAGCCCGCGCGGGCTCGCGGCCTCGACGTCGCCGATCGCCGCGAGGAGCGCGTCGATCAGCGCCCGGTCGAAGAGGTTCAGCGGCGGCGCGTCGAGCGTGAGGACGGCGAGCGGGCCGTCGTGGTCCAGCCGTAGCGGCCCGCTCACCGTGCCAGCTCCGCGCCGGCCGCCGCGATCTCGCTGGGGTCGCCGGGCGCGGGGACCCAGGGCAGCGTGAGCGGGTCGCCCTCGTAGCGCGGCACGACATGGACGTGGAAGTGGAAGACGGTCTGCCAGGCGGCCGCGCCGCACGCGTTGAGCAGGTTCACGCCGTCGGCGCCGAGGTTGTCACGCGCCTTGGCGGCCAGGCGCTGGGCCGCGAGCGCGCAGGCCTGCAGGTCCTCGTGGTCGATCGTGTGCAGGTCCTGCGCGTGAGCCCGGGGGATCACGAGCGCGTGACCGCGGGTGCCGGGGTTGATGTCCATGAACGCGACGGTGCGCTGGTCCTCGGCGACGATCGTGGCGGGCAGCTCGCCGGCGACGATCTTGCAGAACAGGCAGTCCGGGTCGCGCATCGGGCGCGAAGCGTAGATGATCGATCCGCAGTTCCGTGGGGCCGGTAAGCTGCGCCGCGCCATGGCCGTCGCCTCCCGCAGCGCGAGCACCGATCCCGCCGGCCTGCAGGACGCGGTCCACCATCTCGCGAGCATCCACCGGCCCTCGGCGTCGGCGGGCGAGCGCGAGGCTGCGGAGTGGATCGCTGAACGGCTGCGCGCGCTGGGCGCCGACGCGCGGATCGAGGAGGAGCGGGCACACGGCGGCTACTGGTGGCCGCTCGGGCTGCTCGCCGGGGCCGGGGCGATCGCCGGCGTGCTCGCCCGGCGCGGCGGGCTGTGGAGGGTGCCCGGCGGGCTGCTCGCCGGCGTGGCCGCCCACGGCATCGCGGACGACGTCGGCGGCGGGCGGCTGTGGTTTCGCCGCCGCTTCCTGCCCCACCGCCCGACGTACAACGTCGTCGCCGAGGCGGGCGACCGCGACGCGACGCGCACCGTCGTCCTCGTCGGCCACCACGACGCGGCGCACACCTCGCTGCTCTTCGATCCGCGCGCCGGGCGGGCGCTCAACGGGATTCCGTGGGTGCTGGAGCACGTCGACTCGACGCCGCCGCTGATGTTCCCGGTCTTCGGCGGCCCCGCGCTGGTGGCCCTCGGCTCCCTGCTGGGCGACCGAGGCGCGGTGACGCTCGGCACGCTGCTGTCGGCGGCGACCGCCGCGACCATGGCCGAGATCGGCTCCAGGCCGGTCGTTCCCGGCGCCAACGACAACCTGACCGGCGTGGCGACGCTGCTCGGCGTGGCCCACGCCCTACAGACGCGGCCGCTGGAGGGCCTGCGTGTGCTGCTCGTCTCCACGGGCTCGGAGGAGTCGTTCATGGAGGGAATGCAGGCGTTCGCGCGGCGGCACTTCGGCGAGCTCGATCCGCGCAGGACCCACGTGGTCTGCGTCGACACGGTCGGCTCGCCGGAGCTCGTCCTGCTCGCGGGCGAGGGCATGCTGCTGATGCGCGAGTACCCCGCGGACTTCTCAGACCTCGTCGCGGCCTGCGCGCAGGACGAGGCGGTGCCCCTGCGCCGCGGGATGCGCCTGCGCAACGCCACCGACGGGCTGATCGCCCTGAAGGCGGGCTACCCGACCGTGATGCTCGGCTCGGTCAACGAGCTCAAGCTGCCCGACAACTACCACTGGCCGACGGACACCGCGGAGAACGTCGACTACTCCACGGTGCTGGACGCGGTGAAGCTCTGCGACGCCGTCGTGCGGCGCCTGGCCGCTCGCGCCGTGGGGAGCGGTTGACGGCAGGGGCCCGGCCGCAGCGCTCGCCGGCCGCGCGGTCAGCCGT
>JACCQW010000422.1 GCA_013813955.1 Solirubrobacterales bacterium | reverse complement strand
GCTCAGGCGGGCGCGCGGCGCGGGGCGGTTCGGGCGACCGCCGCGAGCTGCGGCGCGTCCTGCATCCAGATGACCTGCTCGCGGCCGGGGCCCACGCCCACGAGGATCACCGGCACGCCCACGCGCTCGGCGATGTAGGCCAGGTAGTCGCGCGCGGCCCGGGGCAGGTCGTTGGGGGCCCGGCACTCCCCGATGTCCTCCGCCCAGCCGTCGAGCTCGGTGTACTCGCCCTGCGCGTGGTGCAGGACCGACTGGTGATAGGGGAAGTCGGTGAACTCCGCTCCCTCGGCCCCGCGGTAGCGCGTGCAGACCATGATCTTGTCGAAGCCCGAGAGCACGTCGAGCTTGGTTATGGCCAGCGAGGTGAGCCCGTTGATGCGCGCGGCGTAGCGCAGCGCGACGATGTCCAGCCAGCCGGTGCGCCGGGCGCGCCCGGTCGTGGTGCCGAACTCGCCGCCGCGCCGGCGGATCTCCTCGCCGAGGTCGTCGTCGAGCTCGGTCGGGAAGGGCCCGGCCCCAACGCGGGTGACGTAGGCCTTCGCGATACCCCACACCTCGTCGATGTCGCGCGGGCCCACACCGGCGCCGACGCAGGCCGCGCCGGCGACCGGGTTGGAGGAGGTCACGAACGGATAGGTGCCGTGGTCGATGTCCAGCAGCGCGCCCTGGGCGCCTTCGAAGATCACCAGGCGCTCGGCGTCCAGCGCGTCCCAGACCAGCCGGGCGGTGTCGGCGATGTACCGCTCGAGGCGGTGGCCGAAGGTCAGGTAGGCCTCGGTCATCGACTGCAGGTCGAGCGAGGGGTCCTTGTTGAACGGCCGCAGGCTCAGGCGCTTGGGGTCGATCGCCGCGGTGATCTTCTTCTTGAGGATCTTCTCGTCGAGCAGGTCCTGCACGCGGATGCCCAGCCGCGCGGCCTTGTCGGCGTAGGCGGGGCCGATGCCACGGCGCGTGGTGCCGATCTGCAGCTTGCCGAGCTTCGTCTCGCCCGCGGTGTCCAGCAGCAGGTGGTAGGGCATGATCAGATGGGCGTTGGCGCTGATGCGCAGGCCGCTGGTGTCCACGCCGCGCGCGCGTAGCGCGTCGATCTCGCCGGTGAGCACGCCCGGGTCGATGACGACGCCGTTGCCGATGATGCAGCGCTTGCCTGGATAGAGGATGCCCGACGGGACGAGGTGGAACTTGAACTCCTCGCCATCGCGCACGATCGTGTGGCCTGCGTTGTTGCCGCCCTGGAAGCGCACGATCGCGTCGGCCTGCTCGGCGAGCAGGTCCACGATCTTTCCCTTGCCCTCGTCGCCCCACTGGGCGCCGACGATGCAGATGCCGGGCATACGAAGGGGAGTCTAGTATCCCGATTCGCACGTTCGACGGTGCTCGGCGGCCCCCGAACTTCCGCCTCGCGACACCAGGCGGCCCGGCGTCAGGCGGACCGGCGGCGTGCGCGCTCCGGGGTGCGCGCGGCGGCGGGGTCGCCCTCGTCACCGCCCTGGTCGGGCTCCTGCGGCAGGCACGGGGTGACGAGCGCGATGACGCCCTCTCGGGAGGGCTCGACGGTCAGCCGCTTGAGTGCGGCGTCGGAGAGCCGGCCCAGCCGGCGGACCACGCACGCGGCCACGACGGGGGGCAGGGCATCCGGTGGACGGGCGAACGCACGCCGGGCGGCCCTGAGGAACCGCCGGCGGTCGAACTTCGCGAACGAGTCGATGTGGTCGAGCTTCCACTGGCCGCCCTGCTTGACGAGGCTCAGGTTCAGCGCCTGCCCGTCGATGTCGCCGCCCCGGAAGGCGGCCCGGGCGGTCGCCCGCCGGTCATCGACCTCGACCTTCGCAACAGCGATGCTCTTGGGGTTGTCCGCGCCGTCCTCCGCGTCCTCCCGGCACGACCGCACCGCGGCGGCTCCCTCCTCGGTCTCGCTCTGATCCAGGAACCGCTGTGTCTGCAGGCGCGTGCAGTCGGCGGGGTTCGTGCTCTTGGCCGCCTGCGTGATCGCGGCGGTGACGGCGTCCCGATCCCCGTCCCCGCCCTCGCCCCCGGAGGAGTCCTCGCCGCCGCACGCGGCCAGGCCGAGCAGCGCCGCGGCGAGCAGGAGCGAGGCTCGGGTGCGCGCCCCCTTCGGCATGGTCAGGCGGACCTGGCGTCCGGGCTGTAGCGCCGCGCATCGGTCCCCCACAGAGGCAGGACCTCGCACATCTCCTCCAGCCGGGAGACCGTGCGCTCGTTGATCTGCTCGGCGAGGTCGTCGCGCTCGAGGTTCGTCGTGATGACGACGGAGCGCTCGTCCTCGTAGCGCGCGTTGACGATCGCGTAGAGCTGCTCGAGCACCCACGGGCTCGTCTTCTCGGTGCCGACGTCGTCGATGTGCAGCAGGTCGACCGCGGTGAGGCGGTCCAGCAGGCCGACGTACGAGTTCGCCGCGTCGTCGTCGAACGTCGTGCGGATCTCGGCGAGCAGGCGGGGCAGGGAGTAGATCGCCACGCTGCGGCCGGCCTCGAGCGCGTGGCGGGAGACGAGCATCGCGAGCGTCGT
Source organism: Solirubrobacterales bacterium (assembly GCA_013813955.1). Lineage (GTDB taxonomy): Bacteria > Actinomycetota > Thermoleophilia > Solirubrobacterales > Solirubrobacteraceae > CADCVQ01. The sequence goes on along the minus strand of JACCQW010000422.1, from coordinate 4,718 downwards.
CTTGCCGGTGCCCACCGACCCGAAGAACCACAGCCCGCGCCCGGCGTCGATGTTGTCGTCGATGCGGCGCACGTACTGGCGCACGGCGGTCGTCACCGCGGGCGCGATCTCGGTGACCGGCGCGCGGTCGAAGGACACGCCGCGGTACCTGCGCGGGATGACGCCGCTCAGCGACCGCGACCGCGCACGGCTGACGCGCTGGGCGCGGCAGCGGCAGTCCGAGGCGGTGTTCGTCGCCTCGTCGACGGCGAAGCCGCTGCCGTCGCAGACCCCGAGGGGGCAGGCCTCGTCCTGGGCCATCAGGCGGGGGCCTCGGCGCGGCGGAGTCTGCGCGGGCGGGGCTGATGGATGCAGAGGTTCATGCGGCGCCATTGAGCGTAGGCCACCCCGTGGTCGCGATGAACCTCCGCGCCGGCTCTCCGCCCAACGTGCGGAAAGTCGCGACCGGTGGGTAGGTTCGGGCGATGAGCGACGACGACGCCGGCGGGCACCAGGACAGCACCGGAGCGATCGTCGCCGCGCTCCTGGCCAACGTCGGCATCGCGATCGCGAAGTTCGCCGGGTTTCTCATCACCGGATCCTCCGCCCTGCTGGCCGAGTCGATCCACTCGGTCGCGGATGCCAGCAACCAGGGCCTGCTGGTCCTGGGCGGGCGACGGGCCCGCCGGCCCCCGACCCCTCTGCACCCGTTCGGCTACGGGCGCAGCCGCTACTTCTGGGCGTTCGTGGTCGCCGTGGTGCTGTTCTCGCTCGGCGGCCTGTTCTCGATGTACGAGGGCTATCAGAAGGTCACCGACCCCCACGAGATCTCCTCGCCGGCGGTCGCGTTCGCGATCTTCGCCGTCGCGATCGTCTTCGAGGCCTTCGCCCTGCGGACCGCCGTCCGTCACGCCCAGCCGGAGCGCCGCGGGCGCAGCTGGGTGAGCTACATCCGCACGTCGCGCAGCCCGGAGCTGCCGGTGCTCCTGCTGGAGGACTCGGGGGCGCTGCTCGGGCTGGTCTTCGCGACGGCCGGCGTGACCCTGGCCCTCGTCACCGGCAACCCGGTCTTCGACGGCCTGGGCACGCTCGCGATCGGCGTCCTGCTCGTGAGCATCGCGATCGTCCTCGCCATCGAGATGAAGAGCCTGCTGATCGGCGAGGCGGCCACCCCGGACATGGTCAGCCGGATCCAGGTCGAGCTCGAGCAGGGCGCGGAGGTGCACCGCGTCATCCACATGCTCACCCAGCACCTGGGCCCGGAGGAGCTCTTGGTCGGGGCCAGGGTGGAGTTCGACCCGTCGCTGTCGATGTCCGAGCTGGCGGGGGCCATCGACGCCTGCGAGGCCCGTGTGCGCGCGGCCGTGCCGATCGCGACCGTGATCTACCTGGAGCCGGACCTGTCCGCCGGGGAGGCCGTCGCTGCACCCGACTCCTAGGCGTAGCGCTCCGCCGAGACGTAGTTTAGGAACTTGGGGTACTGGCTGGCGAACGTCAGCTCGATGTCGCCGAGCGCGCCGTTGCGGTGCTTGGAGATGATCAGGTCGGCGATGCCCTGGCGGTCGGTCTCCTTGTCGTAGTACTCCTCGCGGTAGATGAAGGCGACGAGGTCTGCGTCCTGCTCAATTGAACCCGATTCGCGCAGGTCCGAGAGGATCGGGCGCTTGTCCGTGCGTGCCTCGACCGCGCGCGAGAGCTGCGAGAGCGCGATGACCGGAACGTCGAGCTCGCGCGCGAGGATCTTCAGCCCCCGGCTCATCTCACCGATCTGCAGGACCCGCGACTCCACGCGCGTGTCCGGGCGCATGAGCTGCAGGTAGTCGACGATGATCAGCCCCAGGCTGTGCTCCTGGTGCAGCCGCCGGGCCTTGGCCCGGATCTCCAGGATCCCGACGTCGGAGGAGTCGTCGATGAACAGTGGCGCGTCGGCGAGCCGGGCCGACGCCTCCAGGATCTTCGGCCACTTGTGGTCGGGCACCCGGCCCTTGCGCAGCTCGTCGCCGGGAATGCGTCCCTGCGACGCCACGAAGCGCTGCGCGAGCTCGGTCTCTGACATCTCCAGCGAGAACAGCGCGACCGGCTTGTTGAACTCGACCGCGGCGTTCTCGGCGATGTTGGCGACCAGGGCGGACTTCCCCATCGATGGCCTCGCCGCGATGACGATCAGGTTGCCGGGCTGGAAGCCGCCGGTGATGTCGTCGAGCCTGGTGAAGCCGGACGGCGTGCCCGTCAGGGAGGTGCCCTCGCGGGAGAGCTTCTCCATCTTCTTGAGCTCGTCGCCGAGGATGTCGTCGATCGAGCGGAAGTCGTTCTGGCGGTCGTCGTGAGCCACCTCGAGCATCGCCCGCTCGGCCTGCTCGACGAGCTCGCGCGGGCCGGCCTGGTGGTTGAGGACCGAGGCCTGAATCTCGTACGTCGTGTGCAGCAGGCGCCGCATGAGCGCGTGCTCGCGCACGATCTGCGCGTAGCGGCGGATGCCTCCCAGGCCCGGGACGCCGCCGGTCAGCTCGTCGATCGCCGCCTTGCCGCCGGCATCCTCCAGCCGGCCCGAGGCCTTGAGGTGCTCGGTGACCGTGAGTACGTCGATCGGCTCGCTCTGCTCGTACAGCGCGAACATCGCCTCGTAGATCAGTCGGTGGCGCTCGCGGTAGAAGTCCGCGCCCTTCAGCCCCTCCTCGATCACCAGCCCGTACATCGCCCGGTCGCTGAGCAGGATCCCGCCGAGCACCGACCCTTCGGCCTCCAGGGAGTGCGGCGGCGCGACGCCCGTCGCGACCGATGCGGGCTGGCGGGTGCTGGGTTCCGGGAAGCTGTTCACGACGTGCGGAGAGTAGGCGCCGGCCGAGCACGGCTCGTGCCCAACGAGGGTCGTGCCCGCAAGCTCCGCGCGAAAGATTGGATCACGAACGTATGTTCGTCGGTGGGGCGGACGGCATGCCCAGGAAGCGGCCCACGTCGGCGGCCTCGGCCTCGAGTCCGGGGCGGAGGTCGTCGGGGAGCTGCGAGAAGAGGTCGATCGTCACCGCCGGCCGGTCCCCAGCACGTTCGCGCCGCCACGTGCCCATCACGCGACCGTCCACGAGCACGGCGGGCTGGACGATGCCGCCACCGGCCTGGATGCGGCCCGCGAATGCGGGCTCGAGCACCAGCTCACGGCCGCGGTGGCCCAGCAGGTAGGGGTCGAAGCGGCCGAGCAGGCGGACGCAGGGGCCCTCTGGAACCTCGGAGCCTTCGACCGTGGCGTCGCGCCGCGTGCCGGCGGAGGCCGTGAGACACCAGGCCCGGCCGCCGTGGGTCTCGACCTCCGCCAGCTCGCCGGCGACGAGCCCCAGCCCCGCGCGGGCGCGCCGCATGCCGATGCCCGACCACGCCGCGAGGTCGTGCGCGGTGGCGGGCCCGTGGCTCGCGAGGTAGCGGCGGATGAGCTCGGCCAGCGCGCGGTCGGGATCGACGGCCTGGATCGGGCCGACCCAGTCGTCGAGCAGCACGTACGTGGCCTCCTCGCGCTCGGTCTCCGGTCCGCGGCAGAGCACCCCGTGCAGTGCGGCGAGGGCGATCAGATGCGCCGGCGCCTGGCCGGCCGGATCCAGCGCGACCTCGAACCCGGCGAGGCGGCGCACGACCTCGGAGCGCACGAGTGGCTCTGATCCGACCAGGACCTCACGCAGGGCGCGCAGTCCGCGCTCGCATGTCTCGTCGTCGAGTCCGAGCGCCATCCGCCGGGGGCGGCCCGCGGCGGCGAAGGTGGGGCCGAGCGCGGCGAGGACCCAGCCGAGGTCCTCCGTGGCGAGCATGTGCAGCGTCCCGCGCATGGCCCACGTGCGCACGACCGAGCGCTCCGTGTCGCAGGCGCGGCGGACGTCCTCGGCGCTCAGCCCGCTGCTGCGCGGCCGGACGGCCAGGCGCGATGCCCTCGTGTCCTGCGCGGGGACCGCGCCCACCGCCCGGACGGCGGAGGCGACATCGACGGGGCCCGGTCCGCACAGGCCCTGCGCGCGCACGCGCAGCGCACGGAGCCCGTCGTCGTCGAGGGTCCGCCTCACGGCTCCTCGTCGGGCCAGTGACCGTGGCGGTCGTAGAACTCGCGGGCGGCGTCCTCGCGGTCGCGGTCGGCGTGGCCGCGCGCGGCCATCCAGGCCAGGAATGCGATCGAGCCGACGCCGCCCGCGAGGGCGACCACCGACCAGACCGCGTCCGCGACCGAGGCGAGCGGCAGGGGCCGGCTACTTCTGCTCGACGACCATGGTCTTGACCGAGGCGGTCACGCCTTCGGCGATCTCGACCACGACCATGTAGGTGCCGACGTTCTTGATCGGGTCCTCGAGGTGGACCTTGCGCTTGTCGACCTTGATGCCGCGCGCCTCCTCGATGGCATCTGCGATGTCCTGGTTGGTCACCGAGCCGAACAGGCGCCCGTCGTCGCCGGCCTGGTGGCTTAGCGTCAGCACGGTGCGGCCGAGCATCTCCGCGTTCTCCGACGCGCGCGCGACGGCCTCCTGGGCCGCGCGGCCCGCCGCCTCCAGGCGCTGGCGCGCGGCGTCGATCGCGCCCCTGGTCGCCGGCTGGGCGAGCTTGCGCGGGATCAGGAAGTTGCGGAGGTACCCCTTGGAGACGTCCACGACGGCCCCCTTGGTGCCGACGCCGTCGACGTCCTTGAGCAGGATGGCTTCGGGCACGGCTACCGCTCCTCGCGGTCCCGGTCGCGGCCGCCGCGACCGCCGGGCTTCTCGTCCTTGCCC
>JACCQW010000407.1 GCA_013813955.1 Solirubrobacterales bacterium | reverse complement strand
GCCGTGGACGCCGCCCACGCGGCCGGGCTGGCCCATGGCGGCCGCGACGACGGCGCGCCCGGCCCGCGACCCCAGTACGGCCGGCGCTACTACGCGGGCTACCTGCTGGACCCGGACGGGCTGCGCGTGGAGGTCATAAGCGGGGCCAGATAGGTTGGTCGATCCCGCCCACCGTCAGGAAGGACCTCCTCTATGGCTGTTCGCGTCGGAATCAATGGCTTTGGCCGCATCGGCCGCAACGTGTTCCGCGCGGGTATGGCGGCCGGCGCCGACATCGAGTGGGTCGCGGTGAACGACCTCACCGACAACGAGACGCTGGCGCACCTGCTCAAGTACGACTCGATCCTCGGCCCCTATCCGGACGAGGTCGGGCTCACCGACAAGGGCCTGAACGTAGGGGGCACCGAGATCGTCGTCCTCGAGGAGCGCGATCCCGCCGCGCTGCCCTGGGGGGATCTCGGCGTCGACGTCGTCCTCGAGTCCACGGGCCTGTTCACCAAGCGCGACGAGGCGGCCAAGCACCTGGAGGCCGGCGCCAAGAAGGTCATCATCTCCGCGCCCGGCAAGGAGGAGGACGTCACGCTCGTCCTCGGCGTGAACTTCGACGCCTACGACAAGGACGAGCACCACGTGATCTCCAACGCGTCGTGTACGACGAACTGCCTGGCGCCGTTCGCCAAGGTCGTCCACGAGGCGGTCGGGATCAAGCACGGGCTGATGACCACGATCCACGCCTACACCGCCGACCAGCAGCTGCAGGACGCGCCCCACGACGACCTGCGCCGGGCGCGCGCGGCCGCGATCAACCTCGTGCCCACGTCGACCGGCGCCGCGAAGGCCGTCGGTCTGGTCCTCCCCGAGCTCAACGGCAAGCTGCACGGCTTCGCGATCCGCGCCCCCGTCCCCACCGGCTCGGTCGTCGACCTCACCTTCCAGGCAGCACGCGAGACGAGCGTCGACGAGGTCAACGCTGCGTTCAAGGCCGCGGCGGAGGGCGAGCTGCAGGGGATCCTGAAGTACACCGAGGATTCGATCGTCTCCTCCGACGTGGTCTCCGACCCGCACTCCTCGATCGTCGACGGCCAGCTGACCGCGGTGATGGAGGGCACGCTGGTCAAGGTCGTCAGCTGGTACGACAACGAGTGGGGCTACTCCAACCGCTGTGTCGACCTCCTGCAGAAGGTCCTCTAGGTGCGCACGCTCGACGACCTCGGCGATCTGGACGGCAAGCGGGTCCTGGTCCGGGTGGACTTCAACGTCCCGCTCGAGGACGGGCGGATCACCGACGACGCGCGCATCCGCGGCGCGCTGCCGACGCTGACGGCGCTGCGCGAGCGCGGCGCCCGCCTCGTGCTCGCCGCCCACCTCGGTCGCCCGAAGGACCGCGAGCCCGAGCTCTCGCTGGGGCCGATCGCCGAGCACCTGGGCGAGCTGCTGGACGCCGACGTCGCGCTGGCCACGGACCTCGACGACGTGCCCGACGACGACATCGTCATGCTGGAGAACATCCGCTTCGAGGCCGGCGAGACCGACAACGACCCCGACCTCGCGGAGCGCCTCGCCGCACTCGCCGACGTCTACGTAAACGACGCGTTCGGCGCCGCGCACCGGGCACATGCCTCCACCGAGGGCGTGGCGCGGCTGCTGCCCAGCGCGGCCGGCCTGCTGCTCCGCAAGGAGGTCGAGACGCTGGCGGGCATCCTGCGCGACCCGGCCCGCCCGCTCGTCGCGGTCGTCGGCGGCGCGAAGGTCACCGACAAGATCGGCGTCATCGACCGCTTCCTCGAGGTCGCCGACACGATCCTCATCGGGGGCGCGATGTGCTTTCCGTTCTTTGCCGCCCAGGGTCACGAGACCGGCGACTCGCTGTGCGAGGCCGAGGGGGTCGAGCCCGCGCGCCGCGCGCTCGATCAGGCCCGCCCGCCCGACAAGCTGCGTCTGCCGGAGGACCTGGTGCTCGGCGACAGCTTCTCCGAGGACGCCGAGGTGCGTGCGAGTGAAGGCGTGGACGTCCCCGCGGGATGGATGGGGCTGGACGTCGGGCCGCGGACCGCAGAGGCCTATGCCGGGGAGATCGCCGCGGCGGGCACCGTGTTCTGGAACGGGCCGATGGGCGCTTTCGAGCTCGGTCCGTTCGCGTCGGGAACGAAGGCCGTCGCAGAGGCGGTGGCGCGCAGCGCGGCGACCACGGTCGTGGGAGGAGGCGACTCCGCCGCGGCGCTCGCGCAGTTCGGGCTCGACGACGACGTCACCCACCTGTCCACCGGGGGAGGCGCCTCGCTCGAGCTGCTCGAGGGCAAGACGCTTCCCGGAGTCGAGGTCCTGAAGGGAACATGACCAGCGGCAGAACCCCCCTCATCGCCGGCAACTGGAAGATGCACAAGACCGTGGAGGAGGCCGAGGCCTTCATCCAGGGGCTGCTGCCGCGCGTCTCGTCCGTCGAGGGCGTGGACGTCGGCGTCTGCGTGCCGTTCACCGCCCTGCAGGCCATGGTGGACTCCACCCGCGGCTCGCGCGTGGATGTGTACGCGCAGACGATGCACGAGACCACACATGGCGCGTTCACCGGCGAGGTGTCCGCGCCCATGCTCTCCGAGCTCGACGTCCACGGCGTCGTGCTCGGGCACTCCGAGCGCCGCCAGCTCTTCGGGGAGACCGACCGCGCCCTGTCACAGAAGATGCTCGCCGCCTTCGACGCCGGCCTGCAGCCGATCCTGTGCGTGGGCGAGACCGAGGAGGAGCGCGCGCGCGAGGAGACCGAGCGCAAGCTGCGCAACCAGGTCCAGGAGGGGCTCGAGCGCCTCGGCCCGGAGCAGATCGCGCGGGTCGTCATCGCCTACGAGCCGATCTGGGCGATCGGCACCGGCGTCGTCGCGACGCCCGAGCAGGCCCAGGACGCCGTCGCGTTCGTGCGGGCGCTCGTGGGCGACAAGGCGCCGGAGGCGGCCCGGCAGGTCCGTGTGCTCTACGGCGGCTCGGTCAAGCCCGACAACGCGGCTGAGCTGCTCGCGCTGCCCGACGTCGACGGAGCGCTCGTCGGCGGGGCCTCGCTGGAGCCGGGGGCATTCGCGCAGATCGTCGGCGCCGCCACCGCGTGACCGTGGTCCCGTCGGTCTGCCTGGTCGTCCTGGATGGCTGGGGGTTGGCCGAGGCCGGGCCGGGCAACGCGGTGGCGCTCGCCCGCACGCCGGTCTTCGACGGGCTGTGGGGCCACTACCCGCACACCACGCTGACCGCCTCCGGCGAGGCGGTCGGGCTGCCCGCCGGGCAGATGGGCAACTCGGAGGTCGGCCACCTCAACCTCGGCGCGGGCGCGGTCGTCAACCAGGACCTCACGCGGATCGACGCGGCCAGCCGGAGGCCTGCCTTCGGCGGCAACGACGTGCTCGCCGCGGCGCTGCGCGGCGCGGAGCGCGTCCATCTGCTCGGCCTGGTCTCCGACGGCGGCGTGCACTCCAGCATCGAGCACCTCGGCGCGCTCATCCGCATGGCGGCCGACGCCGGCGTCGAGGACCTCGTGATCCACGCGTTCACCGATGGACGCGACACGCTGCCGGCCGCCGGCGCGGGATACCTGGAGACGGTCGAGCGGTGGTGCGATCATCTGCACCCACCCACCCGCGCGCGCGTGGCGAGCGTCGTCGGGCGCTATTACGCGATGGACCGCGACCGACGCTGGGACCGCGTGCAACGCGCCTACGACCTGCTCGCGCGCGGCGTCGGCGAGCGTGTGGCGACGGGCGCCGTGGCGGCGGTGCGCGCTGCCTACGACCGGGGCGAGACCGACGAGTTCATCGCGCCTACCACGGTCGGCGCTGAGGGGACGATCAGGCCGGGCGACTCGGTCATCGCGTTCAACTTCCGCCCCGACCGGATGCGCGAGATCACCAGCGCGCTGACCGACCCGGCTTTCACCGAGATCGACCGCGACGGCGCCGAGCCGGTGGCGCGCTACACGTGCCTGTCGCAGTACGACGAGGAGTGGGCCCATCCGGTCGCCTTCCCGCCGGCACGGCCCGCGATCACGCTTCCGCGGGTCATCGGCGCGCGCGGCGGGCGGCAGCTGCACGTCGCCGAGACCGAGAAGTACGCGCACGTGACGTACTTCTTCGCGGGTGGGGAGGAGGACCCCGAGGAGGGCGAGCGCCGCGAGCTCGTGCCCTCCGCCCGGGAGGTCCCCACCTACGACCACAAGCCGGAGATGAGCGCCGGCGCGGTCGCCGATGCGTTCGTGGCGGCCTGGCGGGAGGATGCGCCCATCTTCGCGATCATCAACTTCGCCAACCCCGACATGGTCGGCCACACCGGCGTCATCCCGGCCGCCGTGCAGGCCGTCGAGGTCGTCGACGCGTGCCTGGGCCGCGTCGTCGAGACGGTGAACGCCGGGGGCGGAGCGTGTGTCGTGACCGCCGACCACGGCAACGCCGACCACATGCTCGAGCCCGACGGGTCGCCGAACACGGCGCACTCGCTGAACCCGGTGCCGTTCGTGGTCACCGTCGAGGGCGCGGCGCTGGATCCGGGGGGCGGCATCCTGGCCGATGTGGCGCCCACCGTCCTTGAGCTGCTGGGCATCGACCGGCCCCCGGAGATGACGGGCCGCTCGCTGCTGGCACCGTGACAGCGCTGGCCGCCGGCGCGGTGTTCATCGGCGCCGGGCTGCAGTCGGCCACGGGCTTCGGGTTCGCGCTCGTATCGGCGCCGCTGCTGTTCGCCGTGCTGGGGCCGAAGCCCGCGGTGAGCGCGGCGATCGTGCTGGGCCTGGAGGTCAACCTGCTCACGCTCGCCTCCGAGCGGCGCGTGCCGGCGGTGCTGCACGGCGAGGCAGCGCGCCTGGTGGCCTGGGCGGTGCCCGGCCTGGCCGTCGGC
>JACCQW010000400.1 GCA_013813955.1 Solirubrobacterales bacterium | reverse complement strand
GCGGTACGCTGCGGGTCGAATCCTGCGGTGTGCCCGCCGGTTGTATTTGCCTTGGTCTCACTCATGGTTTCCTCCTTGTGGATTGGTTATCGATAGTTGCCATCACCTGCTTTCCTTACGCCCCCTGACCGGCCATCTGCATCAGCCCGCCGTCCATCACGTAGGTGGCACCTGTTACGTAGTCGCCATCGGCGGAGGCGAGGAAGACGGCGAGCCGGCCGATCTCGGCCGGCTCGGCGGCACGCTTGAAGGGGATGCTCTGGACCTGCTCGTCCAGCAGCGCCGGATCATCGATCGCCGCCTGGTTGAACGGGGTGAGGACCATCCCCGGGCCGAGGTTGTTGACATTGATCTTCAGCGGCGCGAGCTCCAGGGCCAGGACGTGGGTGAGGTTGCGCAGCGCGCCCTTGGAGCAGTCGTAATCGGCGCCACCGGCGTTGGGGATCTCCTGGTGCACCGAGGTGACGTTGATGATCTTGCCGCCCAGACCGCCGGCCTCCTTGCGCAGCTGGATGTAGCGCCGGCAGCAGAAGAAGGCGCCGTAAAGGTTGGCCTTCAGCGCCTTGTCCCAGGTCTCGGTGGAGAGGTCGGCGACGTCGTCGCCGGAGGCGTCGACCCCTGCGTTGTTCATCAGGATGTCCACCCGGCCGAAGGCCTGAACCGCCTCCTCGAAGAGCCGGTGCACCTGCTGCTCCTCGGTGATGTCGGCCTGCACAGCGATCGCCCGGCGACCAGCCGACTCCACCGCCTGCCGGGTCTCCGCGGCCCCGTCGGCGTCCTGGAGGTAGTGCACCACCACATCCGCGCCCTCCTTGGCGAACTCGATCGCCGTGCCCTTACCGATGCCGGAATCCGATCCCGTCACGAGCGCAACCTTGCCGTCCAACCGTCCGGTCATGGTGTTCTCCTAGTTGAGCAGGTCGCAAGCACCTCCGGGCTACCCGGCACGGGCCGTAGCCGGCACGGCCGTGCGCGGCGTTCTGGATCCGTAAGACCTGCCGGGGTTGGTGCATCGGATGGGTGAGCAGCCGGGGCGGATGACCCACGAGCGGAGGACCGAGCCGGCCCGAGGCGGCGCCTGAGCGCGCACCGGAGGCCCGGCCGGTGCCGGGCCTACCTCCCCGGGGGGATGACCCGCAGGATGCGATCGTCCCCGCGCCGCGGCGACCCGCGCCCATCGCGGTTGTTGGTCAGCGCGTACAGCGATCCGTCAGGCGCCTCGACCACCGTGCGCAGCCGCCCGAAGCGCCCGCGGTACAGCGCCCGGTTCAGGACGACCCGCGTGCCGTCGAAGCGCACCCGCCGCAGCTGGGTGCCGCGCAGCGCGGCGAACACGAAGTCCCCGGTCCAGGCCGAGCCGGGCCGGCTGACGAACGTGCCGCCCGACGGCGCGATCGCCGTGCCGTAGACCGCGAGCGGCGCGCGGAAGGACCCGTGCGCACGACCACGCACGACCGGCCAGCCGTAGTTGCCGCCGCGCGCGATGAGGTTGAGCTCGTCGTCACCGTCGGGACCGTGCTCGGTGGCGTACAGACGCCGGGTGCGCGGATGCCAGTCGAAGCCCTGCGGATTGCGGTGCCCGCGGGAGACGATCTGCGGGCGCCCGCCGCGCCCGCGGTAGGCGCGCGGGCCCAGCCGCAGGAACTTGCCGTTGAGGCTGCGCGGGTCCTGCGCGAGGCCCGGTCGCCCGGCGTCACCGGTGGCGATGTACAGCCCCCCGTCGGGGCCGAAGTGGATCCGCCCGCTGTCGTGGATCACGCCGGCCTCGATGCCGCGCACGATCACGCGGTCGCGGCGCAGCCGCGTCCCGCGCAGCGTGTAGCGCGTGACGCGCATCCCGCGTGATGTCGTCGAGTAGAAGTAGACGAAGCGGTTGCTGCCGCGTCCGTAGCGGGGGTCGATCGCCACGCCGAGCAGTCCGCCCTCGCCGCGTGCCGACACCGGGACCTGGCCGAGCCGCGCGCGCCGCAGCCGGCGCCCGGCGCTCAGCAGGCGCACGGCGCCGCCGCGCTCGGTCACCAC
>JACCQW010000352.1 GCA_013813955.1 Solirubrobacterales bacterium | reverse complement strand
GGGTCGAACGTGTTGATCGCATTGGCGATCCCGATCCCCAGGCGCCGTCCGAGGAGATCGAGCGCGGCGAGCGCGCCCGCGTGGCCGTCGCGCGCGGCGTCGACGACGGTGCCGACGGGGATGCCGTGCTCGGCTCCGAGCTCGTTCAGCGCGCTGCCGGACGCCAGGGACTCCAGCGACCCCGGCAGCGGGAAGTCGTCGACGTGTGCGAACGGCGCGCGCCGCAGGTCGGCGCCGATGATCGTGTGGCCGAGCTCGGCGGCGGCGCCGGTCGCCCCACGGTAGACGCGACCGTCGATGACGATCCCGCCGCCGACGCCGGTGCCCACGGTGAACATGACCAGGTGGCGGGCGACGAGGCCCCCGTCGTCGTCGTAGGCCTCGGCCAGGCCGGCGCACGTCGCATCGTTGTCGACGAACACCGGCACGCCCAGGCGCTGGCGCAGGACCTCGCGCAGCGCCACGTCCTTGAGCGGGATGTTGACCGACGAGCGCACCCGCCCGGTCGCGAAGTCGACCACGGAGGGGACGGCCACGCCGACCGCGCTCGCCGCGCCGGCACGCTCGATGGTGCCCACGAGCTGGTCGATGAGCTCCGACGCGTCGTCGGTGTCGGTCGGCTCGACGTGCGCCTCGTGCAGCGTGGTGTCCTCCAGGACGGCCACCGCCACCTTCGTCCCGCCCACGTCAACGCCGATCAGCCGCTCGCCCATGTCGATGCGTGACCCTACAAGGGGCTACCGTCCGCGGAGTGAACGCGGCGGCAACGTTCGGCGAGCTGGTCGCCCGGCTCGACTATCCGATGTTCATCGTCACCGCCGCGGCGGGGGAGCGCAGGGCCGGGTGCCTTGTCGGGTTCGCGACGCAGAGCAGCATCGACCCGCCCCGGTTCCTCGTCTGCCTGTCCAGGCGCAACCGCACCTACCGGCTGGCCGTGGACGTCGACGCGCTGGCCGTGCACCTCGTGCCCGCCGAGGCGGAGGAGCTGGCCGAGCTGTTCGGCGGCGAGACCGGCGACGAGACCGACAAGTTCGCCCGCTGCGCGTGGGGGGTGGGCCCGGAGGGGCTCCCGATCCTCGCCGGATGCGCGAACTGGTTCGCCGGCCGCGTGCTCGAGCGCGTCGATCTCGGCGATCACGTGGGGTTCCTCCTGGAGCCGGTCGACGGCCACGCCGCGGACGACCTGTCGGAGTTCACCTTCCACCGCGCCAAGCGCATCGACGCAGGGCACGAGGCATGACCCGTCCGCACGAGGGCGCGGTCCTCCTGCGCCGTCTGCACCCCGACCCGGCGACGCTGACGCCCGCCGAGGTCGTCGACGGGCTGGACCTCGCCGCGCGCGCACCCGCGGACCGGCCCTACGTCGTGCTGAACATGGTCGCCACCGCCGACGGGCGCGCGACCGTCGCGGGGCGCACCGCGCCGATCTCCAGCCTGGCGGACCGCCGCCTGTTCCACGCGCTGCGCGCGAGCGTGGACGCGGTGATGGTCGGAGCGGGGACCGCGCGGGTGGAGCGCTACGGGCGCATCGTGCGCGACCCGGAGCTGCGCGAGCAGCGCACCGCCCGCGGACTGGCCGCCGACCCGCTGGCGATCCTCGTCAGCGCGAGCCTGCGCCTGCCCGCCGACCTGCCGCTGCTGCAGGACGCCGACTCGCGCGTGGCGATCATCACCGCCTCGGCCGGCGAGGTCGCCGGCTGCGCCGCCCAGGTGTCCTACCTGCGCCCGCCGCCGGGCCAGGCGCTGGACCTCGCCGAGATGCTCGGCCGCGTGCGGACCGAGCTCGGGGTGCGCTCGATCCTGTGCGAGGGCGGGCCGCTGCTGAACGCATCGCTGCTGCCCGCCGGCCTGATCGACGAGCTGTACCTGTCGATCGCGCCCGCGCTGGCCGGCGGGGCCGGGGCGCTCACCATCCTGGGCGATGTCGCGCTGGCCCAGCCGATCGATCTCGAGCTGCTCTGGCTGCTGGAGGCCGAGGGGGAGCTCTTCGCCCGCTACGCGGTCTGCTCGGAGCACACGCCGCTCAGCCCGGGGCCATCGCCTCCATGAGGTCGGGCAGCGCGCCGGGCTCGGCGATCGGGGTGAGCACGAAGGTCGTGATCCCGGCCTCCTCGAAGGCCCGCAGCCGGTCGCGGACCGCGGCGGCCTCGCCGAACAGGAAGATCTCGCGCACGAGGTCGTCGGGGACGAGCTCGAGCGCACGCTGCCGGTCGCCCGCGCGCCAGGCGGCGGCCATAGGCTCGACCTGCTCGCCCCAGCCCAGCCACGAGAAGAACGCCGTGTAGACCGGCACGCTGCCGTAGGCGGCGAACATGAAGCGCGCCGCGCCGATGCCCTCAGCCTCGGGCTGCGGGACCCAGAAGAAGCGGCACGCGAGCTCCTTGCCGGGTGCGGCGAACGCCGCGGCGACGGTTCGCGCGCCGCCGATCGGCAGGAAGTTCGTGAACGCGCCGTCGGCGACCTCCGCGGCCAGCGCGAGCATCTTCCCGCGCAGCGCCGCGAGCACGATCGGCACGGGCACGGTGACCGGGTTCTCCAGGCGCAGGCCGCCGTGGCCGCGCTCGGCGGGGACAGAGAGCACGGGCCGCAGGCGCTCCACCGCCTCGCGCACCCTGCTCAGCGGCCTCTCGAACGGGATGTCGTTGAAGCGCTCCACGATCACGTCCGACGAGGCGCCCAGCCCGAGTACGAAGCGCCCGCCCGAGAGCTGCTGCAGCGCGGCGGCGTGCTGGGCCAGCAGGCCAGGGCCGCGCGTGAACGGGTTGACGATCCCGGTGACCAGCCGCAGGCGCTCGGTCGCGGTCGCCGCGACGACGAGCGGCGTGAAGCCGTCGTGGCCGTTGGCGGTCTCGCCCGACCACAGGTCGTCGTAGCCCGCCTGTTCGGCCGCGCGGAACAGCGCTCCCTGCTCGCCGAGCGGCACTCCGGCGAACGGGACGGTCAGTCCCCAGCGGATGGCGGGCATCGGCCGGAAAGCTATCCGCCGGGACCCGGACCCGCCGAGGTCGTACGATCGGCGTGTGGACGAGCGCCAGGCGCTGGAGGGCATCGCGGCGGCGGACGCGCACCTCGGCCGGCGGGTTCCGCTGCCCGCCGTGGAGCTGCCGCTCGCACGCTGGGTCGAAGTCGTAGCGCTGGGGCCGGGGGCCGTGGAGATCGCCTGGAACCTCGACGACAGCCGGACCGGGGCCCCCGGGCGACTGGCGCTCTACGCCGGGCTGCACGTCGCGCCCGATCGCGGGCTCCCGGCCCCCGAGGTGCTCGGGCGCTACGCGCACCGCACCACCCCGCTGACCGAGGCCGAGGCGGGCCTGCGGCCCGTCCACGAGCTCGCCTGGCAGCACGACGGCCTGCATCTGCGCCTCACAGGCCAGGGTCCGTGGTCGCTGCAGGCGCTCATCACGCTGGCCGACGCCACCGGGTAGGCTCCGCGCCCGATGCAGAGCCTGACCCGCAACGAGATCGTCGCCATGCTGGGTGGGCTGCTGCTCGTCGCCGGACTGTTCATCAAGTGGTACGAGGCCGTCAGCCCGAGGGCGGAGCTCGCCGGGAGCCAGGGGCTCGGCACCTACACGGGCTGGGACACGCACAGCCTGATGCGCTGGCTGCTGATCCTGGGGGCGATCGCGCCCTTCATCCTGGCTTACATCGTCGTGCGCGACCATCAGTTGTCGTGGGCGCGCGGAGAGATGACCGCGGTCGTCGCGATCATCGCCTTCGGGCTGCTGTTCTACAACGGGATCGTCGACCGTCCGGGCGAGCCCTCCGGCCAGATCGAGCTGGAGTGGGGCTGGTACGTCGCCCTCGCCGGCAGCCTGCTGATGCTGGGCGGCTCCGCCCTGCGCTCGTCGGAGACCGAGCGCCGCCGCAAGCCGCCCGGAACCATCTAGGACCTAGGGAGCCGCCCTCCATGAGCTCGATCGAGCACCATGTCCTCGACCCAGGGGGCGACGATGGTCGCCCCGACCGCAACCTCGCGCTGGAGCTCGTCCGCGTGACCGAGGCCGCCGCGCTGGCGGCCGCGCGCTTCGTCGGGATGGGCGACAAGGAGGCCGCGGACAAGGCCGCCGTCGACGCCATGCGCCTCGTGCTGGGGACCGTCCGGATGGACGGGCTCGTGGTCATCGGCGAGGGGGAGAAGGACGAGGCGCCGATGCTCTACAACGGCGAGCAGATCGGCGACGGCGAGCCGCCGCAGGTCGACATCGCGGTCGATCCGCTCGAGGGCACCACGCTGACCGCGCGCGGAATGCCCAACGCGCTGAGCGTGATCGCGCTGAGCGAGCGCGGCTCGATGTTCGACCCCGGTCCGTGCGTGTACATGGAGAAGATGGCCGGCGCCGAGGACATCGCCGACCTGCTCGATCTCGACCGGCCGTTGCCCGACACGGTGCGACTCATCGCCGAGCGGCGGCAGATCGACGTCCGTGACGTCATCGTCGTCATGCTCGATCGCCCCCGCCACGAAGACCCCACGCGGCAGGTCCGCGAGGCGGGCGCGCGTGTGCGCCTCATCGCCGACGGAGACGTCAGCGCGGTGCTGCTGGCCGTGAGCGATCGCTCCCCCATCGACCTGCTGTGGGGGATCGGCGGCACGCCGGAGGGCGTGATCTCCGCGGCGGCGATCAAGTGCACCGGCGGGTCGCTCGTCGGCCGCCTGTGGCCCCGCGACGAGAACGAGCGCACGGCGGCGCTGGACGCGGGCTATGACCTCGAGCACCAGCTCACCGCCGACGACCTCGTCACCTCCGACAACTGCTTCTTCTCGGCCACCGGCGTCACCGACGGCGACGTCCTGCAGGGCGTGCGCTACCAGGGCGCCCGCGGCGCGAGCACCGAGTCGCTGGTCATGCGCTCGCGCTCGGGCACGGTGCGCCGCGTCAGGGCCACGCACGACCGCGCGAAGCTTCGCGCGGTCACCGGCCAGCAGCACACCTGACCGCGGTCAGGTGGCGATGCGCTCCCGCGAGGGCTTGGCGCCGGGCGGCGGCGGGTCGGGCACGTCGTCGCGTGAGGGTCCGGCGTAGCGGCCGACGCGCGACTCGGCGAGGTCCAGGCGGGCCAGCGACCGCAGGAATCCGTGGGTCACGATGACGTGGATCCGCGACTGCGTGTTGGCGTAGAACCACTTGGTCACGGCGCTGGCCAGCGAGGGGTAGAAGTTCGCGACCTCGACCTCGACGTGCAGGCGCCCGGTCCGGGCGCCGGGCGCCTCGCGGCGCTGCGCGTCGATCTCCAGGTAGCCGTCGCCGCCGCGCCCGGCGGCCGAGACCAGCACGCCGTCCTCGATGCGCCAGCGCACGATCCCGCGGCGGTCGTCCATCTCGTACTCCGGCGCCTGGAAGCGCAGCAGCGTCAGCGGCCGCAGCAGCAGGACGACGCGGCGCTCGTCCTCGTCGTAGAGGACCCGGATGAACCCGAGCGTGCAGCGGCTCAGGAAGCGCCAGTAGGTCCGGGCCAGGCGCTCGAGGTGCATGGGCGTCCAGATCTCGTCGAGCGCGTCCACGGGCAGGGTGAGGTCGGCACCCTGGATCGAGCGCACCGCGCCGTCGGCGTCCATCGTGGTGTGCTCCTCGGGGTCGGCGATCACCGCCCGCGCGATCGTCCTGCCGTTGTGCAGCCAGCGCACGCCGGCGAACCACCCCAGGGCCAGGCCGAGGACGGCGGCGAGTATGGTCGCGGCCGCGGCCATGGGGTCAGCCGAGCGCGCCGCGCAGGAACTCCGTGGTGCGCTGCCAGGAGCGCTCGGCGTTCTCGCGGTCGTAGGTGCCCAGCCGGTCGGTGTCATTGAAGAACGCGTGGCCGGCGTCGTAGAAGTCGAACGTCGTCTCCACCCCCGCGTCCTTGAGCTCCTGCTCCAGGGCCTTCGCGTCGTCGACCGGCACGAACTCGTCCTGCGTGCCGAAGTGCCCGAGCACGGGGGCCTGGATCGCCGTGAAGTCCGGCTTGCCGTGCGGCATCACGTAGTAGTAGGTCACGGCTCCCCTGACCCTGGGGTTCCCCGCGGCGGCCCAGAGCGACAGCCCGCCCCCGAGGCAGAAGCCGACGGTCCCGACGCCGTCCCCCCGCGTGGCGTCGAGCCCGGCCACGTGGTCGACGGCACCGCGCATCTCGGCCTCGGCCTCGGCGATGTTCATGGCCATCATCTTCTGCTCGGCCTCGCTGGGCTGATCGGTGGTCTCACCGTGGAAGAGGTCGGGGGCCAGGGCGACGAAGCCTTCGCCGGCCAGGCGGTCGCAGATGCCGCGGATGTGATCCTCCAGGCCCCACCACTCCTGCAGGACGACCACGCCGGGGCCGCCGGAGTCGGGGGTGGCCAGGTAACCGGTGGCGGTGGAGCCGTTGGCGGGGAACTCGACGTCGGGCACGGACTCTCCTCTGCTGGGTGACGTGTCGGGCCGGGACACTACGCAAGGCGCGCGAGCCGTCCCCGGTCGCTGATTTGCTTCCCGCGTGTCCATCCATCGCACCTCCTACCCGCGGCCGGTCGCGGCCCTCGCCGACGGCACAGCGGTGGCCAAGGCCTGGCTCGTGGAGCTCGTCGCGGCCGCCGAGCTC
>JACCQW010000382.1 GCA_013813955.1 Solirubrobacterales bacterium | reverse complement strand
GCCCCCGCACCGGCCGCCAGCGCGCCGCCGGCCGGCGACGGGAGCCGGTTCACCGCCTCCAGCAGGGCCAAGCCGCGCCCGGTCTGCAAGACGCCCAAGCGCAGGAAGCCGCTGCGCAAGGCGGCCTCGAAGTCCGCAGCCGCGCCGAGGAAGGTCGCCGGGAAGAAGCGCGCGGCCTCCTGCCGCAAGCCGGCGAGCGGGCGGGCCAGAAAGCGCCGGGCGACGCGGCGCAGCACCAGGGGTCGCGGCCGCCGCTAGGTGGTTCCGCGCGATCGCGATCCGCGATCCGCGATCGGCTCGAGCGCGGCGCGCGCCACCCCCGGATCAGCGCGCGTGGGCGTCCTGGACCAGGTCGATCCCGTAGCGCACCGCCTCGCGCACGGGGCGCAGCGACACCACCTTGCGCTCCAGCTCGGGCGGGGTGTAGCAGTGCACGTCGGTCGGGGCGCCCATCTCGCTCGCGTCCCAGAGGCTGCCGGCCTGGTGCACGCGCTCGAGCCACGGCACGCCGTCGAAGGCGGCCGAGACGAGCACGATCACGTACTCGGGGCCACGCTCGCGCTGTGGCCCGGCGCCGCGCGAGTCCGCGACGCGGGCGCCCCCGAGCCAGGCGCCGTCCAGCGCCCAGCGGCCGGACACCCGGCCGAGGTAGCGCTCGAGCTCTGTGTGGTTCAGATCAGGCGAAGTCACCGGCGCTGTGGGGCCCGACGCAGGCCACGGCCAGCGTATCGGCCACGTCACGCGCGACGGTCGCGACCTCGTCGAGCGTCACCGCGTCCAGACGGGCGATCGAGCCGTCGGGGTCGATCGGCTCGCCGTGGACGATCGTCGCCGAGGCGGCGTGGCGCGCCACGGCCCCGGAGCTCTCGTAGGCCAGCACGCGCCGGCCGGCGGCGTAGGCCCGTGCGCGCTGGACCTCGTCGGCGGTGGGGCCGTCGTTGCGCAGCTCGGTGACGATCTCGCGCATCCGCGTGTAGGCCTCGACGCACTTGGTGGAATCCAGCCCCGCGCCGAGCTGCAGGACCGGCACGTCGGCGCTGACGTGATCGACGCCGTAGACCGAGTAGGCCAGGCCGCGCTGCTCGCGGATCTCGTCGAACAGGCGCGAGCCCATCGAGCCGCCGAGCAGCGTGGCGTAGATGTGCAGCGCCGCGCGCGCGGCGGGGTCGCGGACGTCGATCTGCGGGCGGTAGCTCATGCGCAGGTGCGACTGGTTGGTGTCGCGCTCCTCGACGGCCACCTGCGGCACGAACGGGGGGGCGGGCTCGTAGGCCTCGGGCTCGTCGAAGGCCGGAAAGCGCTCGAACAGCGCGCCGACCGCGCCGTTGGCGGGGACGTGCTCGAGGTTGCCGACGATGAACGCGCCGCCGCGCGCGCCGGCCCACCGGCGCTGTCGGAAGGAGACCATCGCCTCGCGCGTGAACGAGCGCAGGTGCTCCTCGGGACCCAGGATGCTGCGCCCCAGCGGATGCGCGCCGAAGGCCGCACGGTCGATCAGGATCTCGGCCACCGCGGCGGGTTGGTCCTTGTAACGCTGGATCTCCTGGATGACGACGCCGCGCTCCTTGTCGAGCTCGGCGGCGTCGAGGTGGGGGCGCCCCGTGAAGTCGGTGAGCAGGTCGATGGCCTGCATCGCGGCCTCCGCGCGGGCGGTGATGTGGAAGGCGACGAGGTCGTGGGAGGTGTAGGCGTTGAGCACCCCGCCCAGGCGCTCGGCGGTCTCGTTGACGTCACGGTAGTGGGGGAACTTCTCGCCGCCCTTGAACACGAGGTGCTCGAGGAAGTGGGCCATGCCGTTCTCCTCGGGACGCTCGGTGCGCGCACCCGCGTCGAAGGCGACCAGGACGGTCACGGCGCGCGTGCCGCCGAGGCTGACGCGGTGCAGCGGCAGGCCGTTGGCGAGGACCGACGAGGCGATCGTGGGCATCGCCTCACGGTAGCCGGTCACCCCCGCGACGTCCCCGCGTCGGTCGCGTACCGGATCGCCACAGGCCTGGGCAACCGCTGCAAGAGAACGTGCGCTTGCAGGGCTTTCGCACCTCTCGCGCTACCTTGTGCGCCGCATGGCCGCCACAGAGCGACACGTCCGCGCACGCCACCTGCCCTCCGCCCGGCGGCGGGCCGCGCAGCCCGTCCAGCCTCCGGCCCGGTCGGCCGCGCTGCCGCCCGACCCCCGCAACGTCATCGAGTTCCGCGACGTCTCGATGCACTATGACGAGGGCGATATCGGCCTGGACCACGCGACGTTCAACGTGCGCCGGGGCGAGTTCGTCTTCCTCGTCGGGTCCACCGGCTCGGGCAAGTCGACGGTCATGCGCATGCTCATCAAGGAGCGCGAGCCGACCTCCGGCACGATCCGCGTGGCGGGCCGCCCGATGGACGAGATCGACCGTCGCCGGATCCCCTACTACCGCCGCAACGTCGGCGTGGTCTTCCAGGACTTCAAGCTGCTGCCCAACCGCACGGTCTATGACAACGTCGCCTACGCGCTGTCGGCCACGGGCGCCACGCGCAAGGACATCCGCGCCAAGGTGCCCGACATACTGCGCCTCACGGGGCTGTCGACCAAGCTGCACAACTATCCCGACCAGCTCTCCGGTGGCGAGCAGCAGCGCGTGTCGGTCGCGCGCGCGTTCGTCAACCATCCGCCGCTGCTGCTGGCCGACGAGCCGACGGGCAACCTCGACCCGCACACCTCGCTGGGGATCATGCAGCTGCTGTACCGGATCTACCGCGCGGGCACGACCGTGCTCGTCGCCACGCACGACTCGCACATGGTCGACCGGATGCGCCGGCGCGTGATCGAGCTGGAGGGCGGCCGCATCATCCGCGACGAGGCCACCGGCCTGTACGCCCAGCGCGAGCAGAGCACGGAGGAGTTCGGCGACATGCTCGACAGCGCCTACCGCGATCTCGGCCGCTCCTGATGCGCTTCGGCTTCTTCCTGCGCGAGGCGGGCCGCTCGCTGCGTCGCAACGCGGTCCCGTCCTTCGCCGCGATGGCCTCGGTGCTCGTGACGATGCTCGTGCTCGGCGTCTTCATCCCGATCGTGCAGGCCACGACGGGCGCCGCCAACGAGGTGCGCGGCAAGGTCCTCGTCGACGTGTTCCTGACCACGAAGGCCACCGACGCCGACGTCGAGCGCGTGCGCCGGACGCTGACCGAGGACACGCGCCACGTCGGCAACGTGGAGTTCGTCTCCAAGAAGGACGCCTACGCCGAGGAGCGCAAGCGCAACCCAGAGGCCTACGAGCTGCTGGGATCCAACCCGCTGCCCGACACCTTCCGTGTCACCCCCGACAAGCCGGAGAACATCGGCGCGCTGCGCGACACGCTCGCGCCCGTGACCCCCAGCGGCGAGCGGACGGTGGCCGACCCGGCGATCGACGAGGTCAAGAACCGCCGCGACGAGACGACCAAGATCCTCTCCGCCACCCGGGTGGTGAAGCTCAGCATGGCGTTCCTCGCCATCCTGCTCGTGCTCGCGTCGGTGCTGCTGATCTCCAACACGATCCGCCTCTCGCTCTTCGCGCGGCGCCGCGAGGTCGAGGTCATGAAGCTCGTCGGCGCGACGGATTGGTTCATCCGCTGGCCGTTCGTCATCGAGGGCATAATCGTCGGCGCCATGGGCGGCGTGATGGCGATCCTCCTGCTGCTCGTGGGCAAGGTCGCGTTCATCGACCCGCTCAAGCAGGACTTCTCGCTGATCGCGGCGCCCGAGACGATCAACTTCGGCCTGCTCATCGCAGTGCTGCTCGCCGCGAGCGTCGCCGTGTCGGCCGCGGGCTCGGGCCTGTCGCTGCGCCGCTTCCTGCGGGTCTGACCCGACGCCTCCCGCGGAGGCTTCTCTAGCCTCTGTGGCCGCGATGTCCCGCCGCCCGACCACGCCCACGCTCGTCCTCGCCGTGCTGGCGCCCTGCCTGCTCGTGCTCGGCATCTGGCTGGGGGCCCATCCGCGCTGGCTGCTCGACCCGGTGGCCGACGTGCTGGTCGGCAACGAGGACGCGCGCGTGGTGGCCGAGGCGCTGGACGAGATCGAGGACTCGTACTTCCGCGAGCTCGACCGCACGGACCTTGCGAACGCGGCGATCGCGGGCGCGGTGCGCACTCTCGACGACCGCTTCTCGGCGTACTTCACGCCGCGTGAGTACCGCGCCTTCCAGGACGCCACCAACAGCCGCTTCTCAGGCGTCGGCCTGGCGGTGCGCGGCGTGAAGCGCGGACTGCGCGTGGAGACCGTCTACGACGACTCCCCGGCCGACCGCGCCGGGATCCGGGTGGGCGACATCGTCACGACGGCGGCCGGGCGCTCGCTGGCCGGGCGCCCGGAGCAGGCCTCGACCGCGCTCATCAAGGGCCCCGCGGGCACCGCCGTCACGCTGCGCGTGCGGCGCGACGGGCGGACCCTGACCAAGCGGGTCACCCGCGCGACGATCTCGATCCCGGTCGTCGCCGGCGAGGCCGAGCGCGCCGGCGGCGAGCGTGTGTCGCACATCGCGCTGGCCACCTTCAGCTCGGGCGCCCACGGCGAACTGGCGACGGCGATCCGCCGCGCCCGCGACGCGGGCTCGAAGGGCATCGTCCTCGATCTGCGCGGCAACGGCGGCGGCCTGGTGAAGGAGGCCCAGCTCGTGGCCAGCGCGTTCCTGGCCGACGGCCCGATCGTCACCACGAAGGGGCGCACGGTGCCCGCGCGCACGCTCGAGGCGATCGGCCAGCCGGTGGCCGGGAAGCTCCCGCTCGTCGTGCTCGTGGACGGCGGGACGGCCTCGGCGTCGGAGATCGTCGCGGGCGCGCTGCAGGACCGTGACCGGGCGACGATCGTGGGCACCAAGACGTTCGGCAAGGGCGTCTTCCAGGAGGTGATCCCGCTGTCCAACGGCGGCGCGCTGGACATCACCGTCGGTCAGTACTTCACGCCGGACGGGCGCAACCTCGGCGGCAGCGGGACGAAGACCGGCGACGGCATCGCCGCCGATGTGCGCGCCGAGGACGACCCCGAGACCGAGGAGGTCGACGAGGCGCTGCAGGAGGCGCTGGACGTCCTGGCGCGCCGCCTGTGAGCCGGCCGCGCGCCGGCGGCTCGGCGCCCGGCGGCGAGGGCACGGTCGCGGTCGTCGCCAAGCGCGGCCGCTTCCTAGTCGCCGAGCCGTTCTTCGAGCGCGGCGCCCGCACCGTGCTGGACCGCGACCCGCGCACCAGGGTCGGCGATCTCGTCTTCGTGGGCAGCCAGAGCCGCGGCCATGCGAAGGTCCTGCGGCGCATCGGGCGCCCGGACGTCGCGGGCGATGTGCTCGAGGCGCTCATGCTCGACCGCGGGCTGCGCCGGCGCTTCGACCCTGCCGTCGAGCACGCGGCAAAGCAGGCGCGGGACAAGGGCCGGGCGGGGGCCATGTCTGGCGCCGCGCGCCGCGACCTCACCGGCCTGGCGACGTTCACGATCGACCCGGTCACGGCCCGCGACTTCGACGACGCGATCTCCGCCGAGGCGCTCGACGGCGGCGGCACGCGCGTCTGGGTGCACATCGCGGACGTCAGCGCCTTCGTGGCTCCCGGCTCACTCGTCGACCGCGAGGCCGCCCGGCGGGCGACGAGCGTCTACGTCCCCGGCCGCGTGGAGCCGATGCTCCCCGAGGCGCTGTCGAACGACGCGTGCTCGCTCGTCCCGGGCCGCGACCGGGCCGCGGTGACCGCCGAGCTGGACTTCGACGCCGACGCCCGCGTCGCGCGCGCGGCCTTCTTCCGGTCGACGATCCGCTCGGACGAGCGCCTGGACTACGACCGCGTCGACCGCGTGTTCGCCGGCGAGGAGCCACCGCGCGAGCCCTGGGGCGCGCCGCTGGCCGCCGCTCGCGGGGTCGCTGGCGCCCTGCAGGCGCGGCGCCTGGAGCAGCCCGCGCTGGAGCTCGACACCTCCGAGCCCGAGTTCGCCTTCGATGGGGTCGGGCACCTGACCGGGTCGACCGCGAGCCGGCAGACCGAGTCGCACCGGGTCATCGAGCACCTGATGATCGCGGCCAACGAGCAGGTGGCCAAGCTGCTGGAGGAGCGCTCGGTCCCCGCGCTGTTTCGCGTTCATGAGCGCCCCGACGGCGAGAGCGCGCTGCGGCTGGTCGAGCAGCTGGACTCGCTGGGGGTGGCCACGCCGCCCGTCGGAGAGCAGATCGCGCCCTCCGAGGCGGCGGAGATCGTCGCCGCGTGCTCGCGGTCTGTCGCTCAGCACGCGCGGCGCACGGGCCGCGGGCGCGTCGCACTGACCTACCTGATCCTGCGCGCGCTCAAGCAGGCGCGCTACGGGCCGCGCAACCTGGGCCATGCGGGCCTCGGGCTCACGCGCTACTGCCACTTCACGTCGCCGATCCGCCGCTACCCCGACCTCGTCTGCCACCGCGCGCTGCTCAGCGCGGTGGGCGGGGGCGAGGAGGCGCCGCGCGCGGGCGAGATGGAGGAGGCGGGCGCGTGGTCCTCGGCGCGCGAGCGCGACGCGATTGCGATCGAGCGCCTCGCCGATCGCGTCGCACGCTGCTTCCTGCTCGAGCGCGAGCTGTTCGAGAAGGGCTTCGATCGGGCCTTCGAGGGCGAGGTGACGGGCGTCATCGGCGCCGGCGCGTTCGTGCGCTTCGGCGACGGCCACGAGGGGCTGCTGCCCGTGCGCCGGCTGCACGGCTGGTGGGAGCTCAACCAGCAGGGCACGATCCTCAGCGGCGAGGGCCCCGGCGCCACGATCCGCCTCGGCGACCCGGTCAGCGTGCAGGTCGAGCGCGTCCAGGCGCCGCGCGGGCGGGTCGACCTGCTGGCGGTCGAGCTCGGCGCCGGAGACTAAGCTCGATCCATGGCCAAGGCCAAGAAGCGCAAGGTCGCGCCAGGCGACGTCGCGTCCAACCGTTATGCGAGCTTTCGCTTCGAGCTGCTCGAGCGCCTCGAGTGCGGGATGGTGCTCGAGGGCACGGAGGTCAAGGCGCTGCGCAACGGCGGCGCGCAGCTGAAGGACGGCTACGCGCTCGTGCGCGACGGCGAGCTGTGGCTGCACAGCGTGCACATCCCGCCCTACGGCCCGGCCGCCCGCGACAACCACGAGCCCGAGCGCGACCGCAAGCTCCTGCTGCACCGCCGCCAGCTCGATCGGCTCATCGGTCAGACCAAGGAGAAGGGCCTCACGCTGGTTCCGATCAGGATGTACTTCTCCGGCGGGCGCGCGAAGGTGGAGATCGCGCTGGCCAAGGGCAAGGACCGCTTCGACAAGCGCGAGTCGATCAAGGCGCGCGAGACCAAGCGCGACATGGACCGCGCGCTGCGCGAGGCCAACCGCTGAGCGGATCCGGTCCGCCCGCCCGCCGGCCCGCCCGCCCGCCGGCGGTTCAGCTGATCTCGCGGGTTCGGGTGAGCACCATGCCGGCGATCGCGAAGACAACGCAGTAGGCGCCGAACACCAGCCCGCCGGTCACCTGGCTGAGCAGAAAGTCCTCGCCGACCGCGCCCTGCAGCCCGGCGAGCGACTCGGCGGGAAAGTACGTGCCCGCGTCGCCGAGCAGCAGCGCGACGCCGCGCAGGACGAAGAACACCGCTAGGCCGGCCACGACCGTGACGACCTGGTTGCGCAGCACCGCGCCGAGGCCGACGCCGAACACGCACGCGAGCACCATCCCGACCGCGACGCCGGTGTAGATGTCCACAGCGGTGTCGCCGTCGACCGGCACGTCGCGGTTGGACAGGATCGAGAGCCCCAGCCCGGCGTTGATCGCGATGAACTCCAGCGCGAAGACGATGCCCGCCAGCGCGCCGACGAGCAGCTTGGCGGCGACGACGCGCTCGCGCTGGGGAGTGATGATGAACGTGGAGTCCGCCGTGCGGTGGCGGAACTCGTTTGTCGACAGCAACGCGCCCAGCGTGAAGACGAAGACGGTGATCAGGGGGGTGCCGACGAGCAGCTCGGAGACGTCGCGCCCGCGCAGCTGCTCCTCGGAGAGCAGGCTGGCCACGAGCCCCGCGTACAGGCCCTCCACCACCAGCATGCCGCCGAGCAGGAACCACGTCGTGCGAACGGAGACCAGCTTGAGCAGCTCCGAGCGCAGCACGTTCATCGCACATTGCCGCCCTCGCCGGTGAGCTCGAGGAAGCGGTCCTCCAGCGTCTGGGCCTCGCGCGTGAGCTCGAAGATCGCCAGGCCGTGCTCGGCGGCCAGCGTGCCGACTCGCTCCAGCGTGCAGTGGTGCACGAGCAGGACCTCGTCGCGGTCGTCGGTCGCGACACCCGCGCCGTCGGCCTCGAGCACCGCGCGGAGCGCGTCCGGGTGCGGGGTGCGCACCCGCACCGGCCGCTCCTCGCCCCCGACGATGTCATTCAGCGGGCCCTGCGCCACCAGCCGGCCGTCGCCGATCACGACAACCTCGTCGACCGTCTGCTCGACCTCGGCCAGCACATGGCTGGACACGAGCACCGCGCGGCCCTCGCGGGCCAGCGAGCCCAGGATGTCGCGCAGCCAGCGCATGCCCTGCGGGTCCAGCCCGTTGGCGGGCTCGTCGAGCAGCAGGATGCGCGGGTCGCCGAGCAGCGCGCCGGCCAGCGCCAGGCGCTGGCGCATACCCATCGAGTAGCCCTTCACGCGACGGTCGCGCGCCGGCGTCAGCTCGACCATGGCAAGCACCTCGTCGACGCGGCTGAAAGGGATCCCGGCGGCGGCGGCGAGGGTGCGCAGGTGCCCGCGGCCGGACCGGCCGGGGTGCACGTCGGCGGCATCCAGGGAGGCGCCCACCGTGCGGGCGGGATCGGAGAGGCGATGGAAGGGCCGGTCGAGCACGAGCGCTCGGCCGCTGGTGGGGCGGATCAGCCCGAGCACCGCTCGCAGCGTCGTGGACTTGCCCGCGCCGTTGGGCCCCAGGAAGCCGGTCACGTGCCCGCCGTCCACCGTGAACGACAGCTCGTCGACGGCGAGCGTCTCTCCGTAGCGCTTCGTCAGGCGCTCGATGACGATCTCGGGCAACGCGCGATCCCTAGACGTCGCCGAAGTCGCGCTCGACGAAGGTCAGGCCCATCCCCAGCACGCAGATCGCGATCAGGGCCAGGTACACGCCGCCGATGATCAGCCGGTGCACGGGCTTGACGCGGTAGTAGGCGTTGACGGTGTCGCCGCCGGCCCGGCGCGCCTTCCAGCGCCGGTAGGTCTCGAAGGCGCCGAGCAGCAGGATCAGCAGGATGATCGGGTTGGGGTAGGTGAAGGCGAGCACGGCCATCGCGAACAGGCCGACGAACCACATCCACGGCGACAGCGCGGCCATCGCGCGGCCGCCGTCCAGCGGGACGACCGGCAGCAGGTTGAAGAGGTTGAGAAACAGGCCGGTGAAGGCCAGCGCGTACCAGAAGTCATCGCCGGTGGCGGCGGCGATCGGGATGATCGCAAGCGCTCCGAGCGTGCCGAGCACGGGGCCGGCGAGGCCGACGCGCGCCTCCGCCGTCGCGTCGTCGCCCATCGACTTCGCCATGATCGCGGCGCCCAGGAAGGGGATGAACATCGGGGCGCTTGCGGGGATGCCCTCGCGGCGCAGCTGGATGACGTGGCCCATCTCGTGGACGAGCAGCAGCAGCACGAACCCCAGCGCGAACTTCCAGCCCCAGATGAAGCTGTAGGCGCCGACGGAGACGAGCATCGAGGCCGAGGTCGTCAGCACCTTGGCCTTGGGCAGGATCAGCAGCGCCGCCTTGCCGAACTTCAGCAGCAGGGCCCCGATCATGATCAGCGGCGCGACGAGGCGGCGCAGCAGCGAGCGGCCGTCGCGGTCGGGCGCGGGGTGTGCCGCCTGGGCCGACGGGGGCGGCGGCGGGGGCGGCTCGTTGGCCGGGGCGGGCGGAAGCCATTGCGTGCTCACCGCTCCATTGTGACAACGGGGAAGGTTGGCGTCGGCATGGGCGTCTGCTGTAGCCTCGCCGCGGAGGCGGGGGCCCCTCGGCATGGAGGTCGTCGCGGCGTGCCGCAGCAGCTTCATCCCCGTCTCACTGGCAGGTCCCTGATCGCGCTGACGGGGGTGCTCGCCGTGACGCTCGCGCCGAGCAGCCCCCGGGGCCGCCACGGCTCGGCGCCGGCATCGCGGCGCTGCCCGCGCACGCGCTGCAGGTCGTCCGTCCGC
>JACCQW010000295.1 GCA_013813955.1 Solirubrobacterales bacterium | reverse complement strand
GAGGAGCGCCGCATCGCCCCGATCCGCCGCGCTGCCATCCTCAACGCGGGGTTGCTGGGCGCCACCGCGGCGCTCGCCGGCGCCCCGGGCGTGCTGCTGTACCCGGTCCTGCTCGCGGCCGGCGTCGCGACGATGACCTGGAACGGCCTGGCCTTCACCGCCGCGGGCGAGATCTCCGGCCGCGCGCGGGCGGGCACGGCGATGAGCGTCCAGAACACGATCATCGCCCTCGGCGGCGCCGCCTCGCCGGCCGCGTTCGGCGCGCTGGTCGAGTCGGCGGGCTGGGCGGCCGGGCTCGCGACGCTGGCGGTCATGCCGCTCTTGGCGTGGCTCGTGCTGGCGCCGCTGCAGAGCGAGGAGGACGAGCGCGCGCGGGCGCGAGCGGAACGCCAGGCGCGATCTGCGAGCCTTCCGCGTCCTTTCTCCGGAGAGCTGAAGGAGGCGACATGAGCGTAGACGGTGTGCAGTCCGGCCTGGAGGGCGTCGTCGCCTTCGCCAGCGAGATCGCCGAGCCCGACCGGGATGGCGGCGCGCTGCGCTACCGCGGCGTCGACATCGAGGACCTGGTCGGTCAGGTGCCCTTCGAGCAGGTCTGGGGCCTGCTCGTCGACGGCACTCTGCGGCCCGGCCTGTCGCCCGCCCAGCCGCTCCCGCTCACCGTGCGCTCCGGCGATCCGCGCGTCGACGTGCAGTCCGCGCTGGCCATGCTCGCTCCCGAGTGGGGCTTCGGCCAGCTCATCGACATCAGCGACGAGCAGGCACGCGAGGACCTCGCGCGCGCATCGGTCATGGCGCTGTCGTTCGTCGCGCAGTCCGCGCGCGGCATCGGCGATCCGCCAGTGCCCCAGGACGAGGTCGACAGGGCCACGTCGATCCCCGAGCGCTTTCTGATCCGCTGGCGCGGCGAGGCCGACCCCGACCACGCCAGGGCGATCGACGCCTACTGGATCTCCGCCGCCGAGCACGGCATGAACGCCTCGACGTTCACAGCGCGCGTCGTCGCTTCCACCGGGGCGGACTGCGCCGCCGCGCTGTCCAGCGCGGTCGGCGCGCTGAGCGGCCCGCTGCACGGCGGCGCCCCGTCGCGGGTGCTGAAGATGCTCGACGAGGTCGCCGCCTCCGGCGACGCCGAGGGCTGGGTCAAGCGGGCGCTCGACCGCGGCGAGCGGCTCATGGGCTTCGGCCACCGCGTCTACCGCGCGGAGGACCCGCGCGCGCGTGTGCTGCGCCGCACGGCGAAGGAGCTGGGCGCCGAGCGCTACGAGGTCGCCGAGGCGCTGGAGAAGGCCGCCCTGGCCGAGCTGAGGGCGCGCAAGCCCGACCGTGTCCTGGCCACCAACGTCGAGTTCTGGTCGGCCGTCGTGCTCGACCTCGCCGAGGTCCCCGCCGAGCTGTTCACCTCGATGTTCACCTGCGCCCGCGTGGCCGGCTGGTCGGCGCACATCCTCGAGCAGAAGCGTGACGGGCGGCTCATCCGCCCGTCGTCGAAGTACGTCGGGCCGGGGCCCCGCGCCGTCGCCGCGGTCTAGGCGTCGCCTCCCGCCATGAACGACGAACGTGGCATCGAGGTGGCGGGGCTGGTCCGCGAGTTCAAGGGCGGCGTGCGGGCGGTCGACGGCATCGACCTGCGCGTCGAGCCCGGCGAGATCTACGGCTTCCTGGGCCCCAATGGAGCCGGCAAGTCGACCACCGTGAAGGTGCTCACCACGCTGCTGCCGCCGACCGCCGGAACGGCGACCGTGGCCGGGTTCGACGTCGCCCGCCAGGGGGCGCAGGTGCGCGCGGCGATCGGCGCCGCGCTGCAGGAGGTCGCCCTGGACCCGATCCTCACCGGTCGCGAGCACGTGCGCCTGCAGGCCGGCCTGCAGGGCATCCCCCGCGCCGAGCGCGGCCCGCGCGGCGACGAGCTGCTGGCCCGCGTCGGGCTCTCCGATGCCGCCGACCGCCGGTCCTCGACCTACTCGGGCGGCATGAGGCGCCGGCTGGACCTCGCGCTCGCGCTCCTGCACCGCCCGCGCATCCTGTTCCTCGACGAGCCGACCACCGGCCTGGACGTGCAGTCGCGCACGTCGCTGTGGGAGGAGGTCGCCCGGCTGGCCCGCGACGAGGGCACGACCGTCTTTCTGACCACCCAGTACCTCGAGGAGGCCGACGTGCTGGCCGACCGCGTGGGGATCATCGACCGCGGCGCGATCGTCGCCGAGGGCACGCCGGCGGCATTGAAGGCTGAGATCTCCAGGCCGACGGTCGAGGTCGTCCCGGCCGACGCGGGGAACTGCGGCGCCGCGCGCGAGGCGCTGGCGCCCTTCGGCGAGCCGGTCGCCGAGCGCC
>JACCQW010000284.1 GCA_013813955.1 Solirubrobacterales bacterium | reverse complement strand
TGTGGTGCTGACCGTCGTCGGTGTCGGACTGTTGGTGGTCGCTCTGCGTCGCCGGGAATTCTCAGCTGCTTGAGACAGCGGCGATCACCAACGCACAGTCGCTGTCGCTTTGAGGCAGAAGCAGTGCAGCGCGTGCGGTTGACCGCCTAGGCGCCGGTCGACGGCCTCGCCGCTGATGCAGCCTGCTCGCGAGGTCCGCAATCGCTAAGCCGCTGGCTGCGGAGACTCGAGACCCGGCCACAGGACCACCAGTCCGGGGGTGCGGCCGAGCTCGCTCCACTCATCCAGTGCTGCGCCGACATCCGCGAGCTTCCACCAAGTCCGGGAAGGCTTCCCCGCCTCGAACAACACCCAAGGCCAGGCGCCTAAGTCGTGTAGGAGTTCTCGCCCCTTTCTGATCTTCTCCCGTTGATGCCGACCGTCCCCGAGGTGCATTCCGTGTAGTTCGCCAAGCTCGCCGTCTGCCGTAGATGTCGTGAAAGACCGCGCGTCCAAGGCCCGAAGCTGGCCACCAGCACGCGCGTGCACCGCGGCCTTGGTGATGAAGTGATCGGCGATCT
The DNA here is from genome assembly GCA_013813955.1 of Solirubrobacterales bacterium. GTDB lineage: Bacteria > Actinomycetota > Thermoleophilia > Solirubrobacterales > Solirubrobacteraceae > CADCVQ01. The sequence continues at coordinate 3,189 of JACCQW010000284.1, read as the reverse complement.
GACGAGACGACGCATCGACCCTGAAGATGCGACACGCGAGGAGCGCGTCGTAAGCTAGGGGGTGCAGCGAGCTTGGTACGTCATCGCGAGCTCGGCGTCCTGGCATCACCGGGAGCGTGACGCACCACGTATCGAGCCTTGGTCCCCCGGGGTGGCCGTCGATCAGGGTGTGCAGGTGGATGCCGAGGCCGTCACCCGGTTTGGGGATCGGTTTCGCCCCAAACCAATCCTTATGCGGGGTGCCGCTGCGGTTCATCCTCACGGGGGATGAACGGTAACCCATCCCCCGGGGCACTTCGTGAGTGGCGCAAGGCCACGGAGTTCTCACAAGAACGCCTAGCCGCAAAAGCCGGCTGCAGCGTCAGCATGGTGAAGCTCCTCGAGTCCGGCTACGCCCCGAGCACAGCGATGTGCTTCACCGGACAGCAACGCGGGTTCTGTCAGCGTGGCGGCGACGTGAACGTCTGGCAGCCCGGCGGTCGCTTGCAGAATCTCGGATTTGGCGCCGCCGGGCGGCCCGACGACGAGCAGCCAGACCGGGTCGCCGTCGAGCAGGTTCGCGGCGACCGTGCCCAGCACGGCGTGTAGAGCACCGGGGTCGTGCCCGGAGTGCGGCCGCAAGGTCAAGACAACGGTCGGCGCCGGACGGCGCAACCAGCCGATCCGCTGCCCCGGCGGGCACATGATCGAGGTTGAAGGGTCGGACCTCGACCGCGGCACGCGCGAGGTTGAGGCGAGTGTCGACGCCCTGCCGGCGGATCCCGACGCGCTCGTGTTCACGGCGCCCGGCGGCGCAACGGCCGCGCGGAGGGCGACCCCGACAACGCCGTCCACCACGGGCTGTTCGTGCGGCGGACGGTACGACCGCAGCGACCGTCGCGCTGCAGTCAGGACCGCCCGAGGAAACGCCGAAGCGAGGCCGCTAGCGCCCGTCCCGGCCGGTCCAGGATTCGCTCGTGCTCGCGTTCTCGCAGTTCCGCGCGGAAGGCGCGGTCGCTCTCCTCCTCCCACTCCTCCATCGTCGGCGGGCGCTCATCGAACTCCATAAGCGGCTGTCCCGGCCAGACCTCCTCGCCCTCGGACACGAGCAGCTGGCGCACGGTCCCGAAGGAGACAACGCCGATGCTCATACATAGACCGTCGCCCTCCGGCCCGCATTCCACCGAGCCGACTGCCTCGTGCGGCCTAAGCTCATCTCCCTCTCGGACGGGCTGGTCCTCGTCGAACACGCCGCGTCCCCAGCACATGACGCCGCTGTCGTACGTCCGGCCGGACAGGTCTCTGAACTCGTCCCACGCCCTGATGACTTTGGTCATGGGGCCGAGAGCCTATGCCGCGCCGTCCCCTGCTGCGAGTTCGAGGTTCAGTCATCCTTCCATACGTACTCGTAGCCGATAGGCGCGATCGGCTTGCTCGGCCCGGCGTGTCCCTGGCGACCTTCACGCGCACGGTGTTGTCCTGGGGCGGGTCGCCGTCGGGCTCGCGGGATCGCGGAAGCTGAAACGCGGCCTGACCTTGATCTCAGCGACGACTCTGGCAACGGTTGGGATGAGGCGCTCCGATTCATCGCTGAGCGCGCCGACCGAGGTCGATGTTCAAGATCGTCGAAGACGAGCAATCCGGGGCGGGTCGCTCGTATCAAGCAGCGCTCCGAGATCCGTTCGCACCCTTCCGACCCGGACGCCGTTATTGATGTGATGCGGCTCTTGCTCGTGATCTCTTGCGCGCTGCTGCTGAGCGCCTGCGGCACAAGCAAACGGCAGACGCCGACGGACCTTGTGGTGAATCATCACGAGGTTCAGTCTGGACGGCCCGATGCGCGGCATCCCCGCTCCTTGGCGGCTGGCTTCTCCAGCACCTCTAGCGCGAGCCCGAGCGCAACCTTCGCGCCGACCTGAGGCCGATTTCAGCTCGTGAGGCCCGAGCACCCGATGCGCTTGAGCTCCCGACGGCCGGCCGCGTCCTTGAGGCGGAAGACTCCGCTGCGGAGCGTGGGATGGCGAACGTAGAGCCGGCCTCTCGCTGCTCTAAGGCCGCGTCGCGGCATGTTCGGCCGTAGGTCAACGCGAACGCCACCGCCGAGCCGTACCGCGTCGACGCGCCGCAGCGCAGCCGGATCGAACTGGTCACTGTCGCGTGGCACGTCGGCGGCAAAGCAGGCGTTCCGCTTGGGGCCGAGGCGGTAGGCCGATACCGTTCCGCCGGCCACCGCGTAGGCGCCGAAGGAAAGCATCAACGCAGCCACATCGTCTTTGACTCGGTACCGGCTCAGGCGAAAGACGAGCGTGTACGCGATCTGGGCGGTGAGGTCGGTCTCAGTCGGCTTGGGGGCGTCCGTGATGCGATAGATCAGCGGACCGCCGATCACACGCGTAGGCACCTGCCCATTCTGGCGCTGGGACTGCGCGGCCGTCTCAGCGTGTTGCTGCGTCGCTGTGCCCGATCGAGGCGACGTCACTCGAGCTTCGCTCCCCGCGTCGCCGCTCGAGCATCCGGCCGCCGTGGCAGCGAACGCTGCGACGCATGCCACAACGACGGCGGGCAGTCGGATCGCGACTGCCCTGCGCTTCTGATCAGCTGGCGCCAACGGCGGCAAGACCAGCGGGTCGGCGTTGATGGTGCGCCGCCATGCCGGCGCGCCGCAGCTACGGGGTCGCGACGCCATACAACGTGTGTGAGCAGACCTTCGGCCACCGGTTCTTACGGCCTTGGCGGGTGCCGAGTTCGTCGCGTCCTGAGCGGTGTAGTTCAGCGTCTCAGTCTCACCTTGCACGTTGTTATCCCAATCGTCATGCGTCTCTCGCCGTGGCGCGCGCCGCCGCTGGAGTTGTCGCACAGTCCGTAGCGCGGCTGCGCCGTCATCTGCCAGCGTTACCTCTACCTAGGCGCTCTGTCAAACAGCCTCCTAATTGAGTCGCCGTTGGATTCAGCTCGTGAGGCCTGAACACCCGATGCGTTTGAGCTCCCGCCGGCCGGCCGCGTCCTTGAGGCGGAAGACTCCGCTGCGGAGCCTCGAATGGCGAACATAGAGCCGGCCTGGCGCTGCTCTGAGGCCGCGTCGCGGCATGTTCGGCCGTAGGTCAACGCGAACGCGACCGCCGAGCCGTACCGCGTCGATGCGCCGCAGCGCGGCCGGATCGAACTGGTTACTGTCGCGTGGCACGTCGGCGGCAAAGCAGGCGTTCCGTT
>JACCQW010000269.1 GCA_013813955.1 Solirubrobacterales bacterium | reverse complement strand
TTTCGCACAGGGAGGGCCGCATCCAGAACGCGGTCGGGCCGGGCGCGCGTATGCTCGGCCGCGTGTCGGCACCGGAGGGCGTTCATCTCGATCTCATGACGCGATCGTCGCGCTCGCCGATGGGGACCCGACCCGCTACGCGGCGGCGATAGCGGCGATCGTCGCGGACTTCGAACAACGTGACGAGCACCTCACGGGCGTGCCGATCGCCGATACCGCCCTCATGCTCGAGCGGCTCGCCGAGCCTCGCGGCCTCGCCGCCCGGCCGTCCTCGCCACTGCTCCCGGCCTGAGGACCCCGGCGCGGCTCATGCGAACGCCCCGACGAGCCGCCAGTCCAGGACCGCGTCGCGCGTGCCGTCCTCGCGGTGCGCCTGGACCTCGCAGCGCAGGTGCGCGAGCCCGCCGCCGGCGGCCAGCGGCTCAACCCGCTCGAGGCTCACGACCGTGTGCAGCACGTCGCCCTCCATCACCGGTGCCAGGTGCCGGCACTCGTGCCAGCCGAGAATCGAGACGAGGTTGGGCAGCGCGCGCGTCAGCGCGGCCGCGGCCATGCCGATCGTGTGCCCGCCGTAGACCAGGCGGCGCCCGTCGCGCGACGCCGCCGGGTCGGTGTGGGTCTTGGCCACGTTGAGCGACAGCCGGGCGAGCTCGGGCGCCGAGGTGACGGTGTCGCCGCCCTCCAGCTCCCAGCGGGCGGGCGCGCTCAGGTCGGCGAAGTGCGCGCCCGGCACCGCCGCGCGGAAGGCGCCGAGGTCCCAGCCCTGCAGGGAGGCGGTGAGATCGGCGGGCAGGTCGGCTCCGAACGCGTCGAGGTCGTCGTCGCGGCCGGGCGGCGAGGCCTCGTCACGCAGGGGCAGCATCGCGCAGCGCCAGAAGTCGAGGATCTCCCGGGCATGCTGATCGACCGTGCGCACGCGCAGCACCGCCAGCCCGGTCGCGGCGCGGCCCTCGCGCGGGCGGTTGCGCCGCAGCGCGACGATCTCGGTGCTCGTGCGCAGCGTGTCGCCGATCTGGGGAGCGCGCAGGAGGACGAGCCGGCGGTAGAAGAGGTTGGCGATCACCCGCTGGGTGGCCAGCGTCGACTGGCCGATGGCGACGTCGCAGACGAGCAGGGGATGGGCCAGGCGGCGACCGGCGCCGAGGACGCGTTCGCTGAGGTCGGCGTCCAGGGCGAGACGCAGGCGGTCGCCGACGATCGCCTGATGCAGTGCGGCATGGCCCTCGGTGAGCGTGAGCGCCGGCGCGGCGTCGTAGCGGTCGCCGACCGTGAGGTCCTCGAAGTACGGCCCGCCGACCACGATGGTCGTGCCGGTGGGCTCCGCGCCGCTCACGACACCCGCGCCAGCAGCCGGCGCGCGGCGGCCGCGCTGGCCTCGTCGATCATCTCGCCGTTCAGTGCGACGGCCCCCGGGGCCCCGCCGTCGAGCGCCCCGAGCACGGCGCGGGCGTGGTCGACCTCGGCCGGGGGAGGGGTGAACAGCTCGGTCAGCGCAGCGACCTGCGCGGGGTGGATCGCCCACTTTCCGTCGAAACCCAGATCGGCCGCGCGGGTGGCCGCGGCACGGAAGTCCGCGTCGTCGGCCAGGCCGAGGAACGGCCCGTCGATCGCCTGCACCCCGGCGGCGCGCGCCGCGTGCAGGACGGCCTCCTGGGCCGGCAGCCACGCGTCGAGCACGGCGGCGCCCGCGCGGGTGCGCCCCAGCGAGGCGGCGAGGTCGGCGTAACCGAGGATGAGCGAGCGCAGGCGGGCGCTCTCGGCGACGATGGCGTCCAGCGCGCGCAGCCCGACCGACGTCTCGATCAGCGCCTGGACGCCGATCGGCTCCGAGGACCCGGCGGCGCGCTCGGCGCCGTCGAGCAGCCGGTCGACGAAGGCCATGTCGCCGGCGCTCTGCACCTTGGGGACGACGACGGTGGACGGCGCCTGCGGCGCGCCGGCGAGGGCGACCAGGTCGGCGTGGCACCACTGCGTCCGCGGGGCGTTGACCCGGACCGCGCACGAGGTGCCGGAAGGCATCGATCCCAGCGCGGCCAGGACCTGCTCGCGCGCCTGCTCCTTGTCGGCGGCGGCGACCGCGTCCTCGAGGTCGAGCACGAGCTCGTCGGCCCCGAGCCCCGGCGCCTTGGCGAGCATCTTCTCCGACGAGCCGGGCACGGACAGGCACGCGCGCCGGGAGCGGTAGGGATGAGGGGGTGCGGGCGTCGTCATCGGCAGGCGACGCCGAACCTACCCGATCGCGCAGGCTTGACCTCGAGTCGGCTCGAGGGTGCATCATCGGCGCCATGGGCACCGGATGGCGGGTCGATGCGGGCTTTGATCTCGACGAGTTCCTGCAGCGGCCGCTGATCGCTCGCGTGGCCACCGCCGGCCCGACGGTCAGGCCCGTCTGGTACCTGTGGGAGGACCGGGTCTTCTGGTGGCTGACCGGGGGGTGGTCGCGCTTGCCGGTGATCGTCGAACGGGACCCGCGCGTCGCGGTCGTGGTCGACACCTGCAATCTGCAGACCGGGCAAGTGCTGCAGGTCACCGCGAGGGGGAGCGCCGAGCTGCTGGCGTTCGATGCCAGCCGGGCACGGCGCTGGGGACGGCGCTACCTCGGTGCCCACGAGGGTCGTTGGGATCGCTTCGAGCACGGTGTGTTCGATGACCCCAGCACGAGGTTCGTGCGGGTGGTCCCGGTCGCGCTGCGCGCCCGCGACCTCTCCTACGAGCCGGCGGCGCCTGAGGCATGAGCGCGCACGTCGGCTGCTAACGCCAGCACGCCGAGTGTAAGCGCTTCGAGCAGTACGTCCGTGCGCTTCATGCGCTGATCCTCCCAACCGCGCCCGCGGGCCAATGCGCCGGGGCGCCCGCTACCGGCCGGCGCCCGCGGTGAGAAAGGCCACCGCGTCGCCGGTGGCCAGGGGCACCTCGGGGTCGGGGGCGATCGCCTCGCCGTTCAGCGTGACGAGGACGTGCTCGTCGAGGACGAGCTTCACGGCCGCAGCCGTGTGGGCGAGGGTCGCGGCGCGGGCCGCCAACGGGTTCCCCTCGCGGCGCAGGGCGCCCGAGCAGCGCACGCTCACCACCGGCGCCGGCCGCGCACGCGCCGCCTCGTAGTCGGCCGGCTCGTTGAGGTTCAGGAGGGAGTCCAGCTCGGGGTCCAGGGCCGCGATCGCCGGGTCGGCGAGGAGGGCGCGGTCGTCCAGGCGCTGCGGGCGGCAGCGCTCGAGGAGCGCCGCTGTGCGCAGGCGGCGGCCGGCCACGAGCTCGCCGACGACCGGCGCGAGCGCCGTGCGGTAGGCGGCGGCGAGCGGATGGCGGTGGCCGTGGGCCTCGGGTACCGCCACGTCATGCTCGCCATCCAGGGCCCGGACGACGTGGTGCACGAATGCGGGGTGCAGCAGCGGCGCGTCGGTGCTCGTCACGAACGCCGTCTCGGCGCGGCCCGCGAGCACCGCGAGGCCGGCGGCGATCCCGGCGAGGGGCCCGCGGCCCTCGTGCGCGTCCTGCACGATCTCCACGCAGGCCGGCAGCGCGGGCAGCTCTTGTCCGGCAGCGCGCACGACGACCACGGGCACGTCCACCGTACGGCCGACGAGCCCCACCGCGCGGCGCAGCAGCGTCGAGCCGTGCCACTCCAGTCCCGCCTTCGGCGTGCCCATCCGCGAGGAGCGTCCCCCCGCGAGCACGATGGCGCCGAATTCGTCCACGTCGCCAAGGCTAGGGAGCGGGGCCCTGCCACACGTTCGTCCGGCGCAGGTACCGTGCCGGCCACGCGCCGGCCGTCGGAGAGCCGAGCGGCCTGGCCCGGAATGCAAGCGGACCCCGCCTCCTCTCAGCGATACTGGGCCGGCAATGTCGTCTGAGAAGGTGGAGGTCGTGCGCCGGATCCTCGCGGCGTTCAACGCGGGCGATGCCGACGCCATGCGCACACTGTGGACCGCCGACGGCGAGTGGCGACCGGCGTTCACCGGCGGCGGCCTTGTGGAGGACGCCGTGTATCGCGGCCACGAAGCGCTGTCGGACTACGTCGCGATCCAGGGCGAGGCCTGGGAGCGCGTCGTTGCCGACCCGGTTACGTTGCGAGAACTCGGCGACCGTGTCCTCGTAAGGGTGGATCTCGATGCAATCGGCCGGGCGAGCGGCATTCCGCTTCATCAGGTCACGTGGGCCGTCTTCGAGATGCGTGGCGGGAGGGCCGCGGTCGGACGCGTGTACACCACCGAGCAGGAGGCTCTCGAGGCCGTGGGCCTGACGGAGCCCTAGACGATGTCGCAGGAGAACGTCGAGATCGTGCGGTGGATGCTCGATGCCGTGAACCTGCGCGACCGGGCAGCAGCGGTCTTGGCCCTCTATGACCCGGACGTGACGATGGACTTCACGCATTCCCCCTTCGCGGACTTCACGGGACAGGGTCACTTCCACGGCATCGATGAAGTGCAGACGGCCTTCCGAGACTGGTACGACGCGTGGGAGTATGTCGAGACCGATGTGGACGAGGTGATCGACATCGGTGAACAGGTGGTCTCGGTCTTCTCCTACCGTGGCAGGGGCCGGGGGAGTGGAGTCGAGGTCGAGTGGGAGCACATGGCCGGCCTCTGGACCATCCGTGGCGGCAAGGTTGTGCGCGTGGCTTGGCTGCGGACCCGTGCCCAGGCACTCGACCTCGCTGGCCGGCGGGAAGAAACGCGCTGAGTCAAGCCGACTGCCGCACGAGTCGACCGACGGTACTCCGGGAGCGTCAGATCCCGGCGTGATTCGGGTCGAACGGGGGCCGCGGATCGTCGCGCGGCGGCTCTGCGCTGCCGCGCTCCTCGGTGGCAGACGGCTCCACGCGCGGCGTCAGACCGGAGATCTTCAGCGTGACCTTGCGCCCGTCCTTCGTGGTGAGCTCGAGCGGCTTGGGCTGAAGGGGTTCACTGGGAATGGGCATGGGAGAGAGGCTACCGCCGGTGTCCAGCTCTCCAGCCCTCCCTGCCAGCGCACGTCTCCAACTCAGGGCCCGTCATCCGACGGCCCACATATGAACGCGTGCGCGCTACCCCCACCGGGTACGTCGTGTCACATCCGAAGGAACTCTTATGGTCTGATCGGCCGTCCGGGGGTCACGATGGACAGGCAGGATCAAGAGCGGCAGGAGGTCGACCGCATCATGCGTCGGGCGGCGCAACTGGGTTACGACCCGGCCCAGGTTCAGTGGGCGCTGGGTCATGGCCCCGCTCCCCCGACCGCATACCAGCCGGTGATGAAGGTCGAGAGCCGGGCCTGGCTCGGCGCGCGCTTCGCCCGACGCCTCACCCGGCGTTCCTGAGACGGTAGTCCGAGCGGTGGACGGGCGATTCTCGGGACACGGGGACACGTTCGCTGTGCACCTACGTGTCCCGAGCGCGCGAAAGCCCCCGCCTGAGGCGGGGCTTTCGTGAGAGGCGCCGACCAGAATCGAACTGGTGTAAACGGCTTTGCAGGCCGCTGCGTAGCCACTCCGCCACGGCGCCGGGGACTGCTGGAAGCCTAGATGGGATCGCGCACCGGCTGCGCGCCCCACCACACGCCACCCGATCGCCAGGCGACGCCGGCTGCGTGAGCAGGCGCGGCGCTCGCCGGCAGTCAACCTCGCCGAGGGGTTGGCGCTGAGCGAGTTCCTGTCCACCTTCAGCGGCGCCGCACGACGCTGAGCGCGGGGCTCCGGCTCCGCGAGCTGCTCGATGTCGACCTCGATGGCGCTGTCATCAGGGTCTGCTCGCTCCCCGTGCTCCTCGCGATGAAACGCACGTCGGCCCGCGCCCGGGACCTCGACGACGTCCAATCTTCGAGAGCGCCCACGCCCCCGACGACGACCCCGGCGGGCCCTGAACCGCTGCTATCCTCGCCGCTCCCAGGGCGATTAGCTCAGCTGGGAGAGCGCCGCCTCGACAAGGCGGAGGTCACTGGTTCGAGCCCAGTATCGCCCACTAAGAAAAGCCCCGCAAAAGCGAGTCTTTTCGTTCTAGGACCGGCTGTTGGTTCGTCTCGAATTGTCCGCGTCCGTCGTACGTCCGTCGTCTCCGGCGATCGCTGC
>JACCQW010000211.1 GCA_013813955.1 Solirubrobacterales bacterium | reverse complement strand
CGCCAGGCCGGCCGGCGTCATGAGCGCCCGGCGCAGCACCGCGAGCGGGCGCACCAGCACCTCCACGCCCGCGCCCCGCAGGTCGTCGCCCAGCTCGCCGTCCTCGGCGAGGACCACGAGCGGGCGGTAGCGCGCCGGATCGAGGCCCAGGGCCATCAGCGCCAGCTGGCGGTCGGCCCCGTAGCGCCCCGCGGAGGAGTGCAGGTACAGGACCGTACGAGGTCCCGCGCGGCCGTCGATCAGAGCTCCACCGCCAGGGCCTCCCCGGGCGCGTCGGGCACCCTGCCGGGGTGCAGGACGTGTGCGAGCAGCTCGAGCCCGTCGACGAGCCGCGGGCCCGGGCGCGAGAAGTACGCCGAGGCGTCGACCGCGACCACCTGCCCGGCGCCCACCCCGCGCAGCCGGTCGGCGAACATCAGCGCCTCGGCGTGGGCCCGGGGCGCGTCGTAGCCGCAGGGCATCGCCACCACCACGTCCGGGCGCGACGCCGCGACCATCTCCCAGGTCGCCTGCTCCGAGCGCTCGCCCGCGAAGCCGAGCACGTCCTCGCCGCCGGCCATCTCGATGATCTGCGGGGTCCAGTGACCCGCGACGAAGACGGGATCAAGCCACTCCAGCGCGGCCACGCGCGGGCACGGCCGGCCGCGCACGGCCAGGCGCACCACGTCCGCGCGCCGGGCGGTGCGTGCGATGAGGTCCAGCGCCGCGTCGCGCGTGCCGGTCGCCTGCGCGATCGTGCGCACGTCGGCGAGCGTCTCGCCATAGGTCGTGGGGTCCAGCGAGATGACGCGCGGGGCGCTCGGCAGCTCGCCGGCGATCTCCGTCACGTCGTCGTGGGAGACCGCGCAGACCGAGCACAGGGCCTGCGTGACGATGAGGTCGGGCTCCAGGTCGCGCAGGGTGTCGACGTCCAGCGAATAGATGGACTCGCCGCGCTCGGTGTGCTCGCGTACGGCGGCGTCGATCTCCGCGGCCGACAGCCCTGCCGGCAGCCGGTCGCGCGTGACGTGCTCGCGCTCGCACGCCTGGCTGGGATGATCGCACTCGTGCGTCACGCCGACGACGTCGTCGTCGAGGCCGAGGGCGAAGAGCAGCTCGGTGGCGTGGGGCACGAGGCTGACGATCCGCACGAAGGGAGCGTATGACACGACTGAGCGACGCCGAGATCGACGAGCAGCTGCGCGACGGCGAGTGGACGCGCGAGGGGGACGCGATCGTCCGCGAGTACGAGCTGCGGGACTTCGCCCAGGCGATGGCGATGGCCAACCGCGTGGCCGCGGCAGCCGAGGAGGCCGGCCACCATCCCGACATCGTCGTCCACGCCTACAAGCACCTGCGACTGACGCTGTCGACGCACTCCGAGGGCGGCCTGACCGCCGCGGACTTCGCGCTGGCCCGCACGATCGACGCCCTGTGACCGCCATGAACGGGGGCGCGGCCCTGCTACGGTTGCGCCGCTGCGGCAATGAACGACGATCTTCCTCGAAGTCCCGGCCGACACCGTCGGGCTAGGCCGGGCTCTCTCCGCGCCACGTGATCGCGCTGCTGCTCATCGCGGTCGGCGTGCTGATCCTCGCCAACGGCTTCTTCGTCGCCGCGGAGTTCGCGCTCGTGCGCGCCCGGCGCAGCCGCCTGGAGGAGATGGCCAAGGCGGGCGACCGGCGGGCGGGCCGGGTCGTGACCCAGCTCGACGACCTCAGCGAGTACCTCTCCGCGTGCCAGTTCGGCATCACACTGGCATCGCTGGGGATCGGCTTCCTCGGCGAGCCCGCGATCGCCGAGCTGGTCGAGCCGCTCTTCGAGGGCTTCGCGCACGCGGTCGCCGCGCCGGTCTCGATCGCGATCGCCTACATCCTCGTGACGATCGGCCACATCACCGCCGGCGAGCAGGTGCCGAAGATCTACGCGATCGTCAACGCCGAGACCGTGGCCAAGCGGGTCGCCCGGCCGCTGAACTGGTTCAACACGTTCATGCGCCCGTTCATCCACCTGCTCAACAAGGCCTCCAACGGGCTGCTGCGCACGGTCGGCATCAAGGCCGACGCGGGCTTCGAGGAGGGCTCCGGCCCGGAGGAGCTGCGGGCGATCATCGCCCAGTCGCACGCGGGCGGGCAACTGGACCCCGGGGAGGCGGGGATGCTCTCCGGCGTCTTCCATCTGCACGAGCAGGAGGCCCGCCAGGTCATGACCCCGATTCCGGCGGTGGTCACGGTCGACACCTCCGAAGACGTCGGCACCGCGTTGCGCCGCTGCGTCTCCACGGGGCACACGCGCCTGCTGGTCACAGAGGACGAGAACCAGGACCGCGTGAAGGGCATCGTCCACGCCAACTCGCTGGCGCGGATCCTCATGGCCGACGGGCCGCAGGCGTCGCTGGAGAGCGCGGTGCGCGACGCCCCGATCGTGCCGGAGACCAAGCCCCTGGACGACCTGCTCGCCGACCTGCAGCGCCAGCGCTCGACGATGGCGGTCGTCGTCGACGAGTACGGCCGCGTGGCCGGGATCGTCACCGTCGAGGACATCGTCGAGGAGGTCGTCGGCGAGATCGACGACGAGACCGATCCCGCGGGGGGTGAGATCCGGAGGCTGGCCAACGGCGACTGGTTTGTGCGCGGCCACGTCGCGGTGACCGACCTGACCGACTACGGGCTGGACCTGCCGGTCGACACCGACGCCTACAACTCGGTGGGCGGGTTCGTCTTCGCCGAGCTGGGGCGCCTGCCCAAGCGCGGGGACACGGTGGCGGCCAACGACTTCTCGATCCGTGTCGAGTCGGTGCGCGAGAACCGCATCGAGGCCGTGCGGATCCGCGAGCGCGGGACCGCCTTGACCGGTTAGAGGACTTTGACGCAAGTTCCGCGGCGGGCCGTCGTTGCAGGCTGTGGTCCCCGCCCGTGGGACGGCGGCGGAACAGGTGGATCGGGGTGGGTCCACCAAAGGGAGTGCAGAAGACACGACGGGCCCGCAGTGAGCGGGCCCGTCGTGTGCTTCTGGGAGGAGGTGCGAAGTACTCGCATCCCCATCCTCCACAACAAGCTCAAGCCGACCTAAACCTCGGCGGTCACGCGCCCCGGTCCGCGTCCGGCTCCCCGGCGGGTGGATACAGCCCGCGGCCCGATTTGCGCCCCAGCGCGCCCTCGTCCACGAGGTCGCGCAGTCGCTCGGGTACGTCGGCGCCGATGGCGTCCCCGATCGCCGCGGCGACGTCCAGCCCCACGTAGTCCAGAAGCGCGATCGGGCCCATCGGGTGCCCGGCGCCCAGCTGCATGCACGTGTCGACGGCCTCGGGCGCCATCCCGGTCTCCTCCATGAAGCGCACGGCCTCGAAGAGGTAGGGGAACAGCAGGCGGTTGACGACGAAGCCGGCGCGGTCGGGAACCTCGACGGGCTCCTTGCCCAGGGCGCGGCACAGGGCCACCGACCGCTCGCGGGTCTCGGTGCTCGCCGCCGCGGGGAAGGCGAGCTCAACGAGCTTCATCCGCGGCACCGGGTTGAACACGTGCAGGCCCACGAAGCGCTCCGCGCGGCCCGAGGCCCGGGCCAGGTCGGCGACCGACAGGGAGGACGTCGTGGTCGCGAGCACGGCCGCGGGCGCGGCGACGCCGTGCAGGTCGGCGAGCAGGGCCGATTTGGCTGCGGTCTCCTCGACGATGGCCTCGACGACGAACGTCGCCTCGCCGAGCGCCTGCAGGTCGGTCTCGACGCGGACGCGACGCGCGCTGGCCTCGTCGTCGAGGCGCGCGCAGATCTTCTCCACGGCGGCCCCCGCACGCTGCGCCGAGTCGTCCGAGCGCGCCCAGAGCACCACATCGCCGTGACGTGCCGCGCTGACCGCCACGCCGCACGCGATGGCTCCGCTTCCCGCGATCCCGAGCTGCTCGTCCACGCTCGTCTCCCTTGGTTGACCGGACAGTCAGCGGCGTACCCTAGAACACCGGTCCACCAGGGGATGCGGCGCGCCGATCGCGGGTATCGCTACCTAACTGCAGTCCCCTTGACAAGGAGGTTTTCCATGATCGGTGTGCTCATCGCCATCCTGCTCGCAGCACTCGCCTACGCCCTGTGCCTCGCACTGGGTCTGCCCACGATCGTCGGCATCATCGCGGCCGTCCTCGTGCTCGTCAGCGGCATCGGCACCGGCGGCTACGGCTTCGGCAATCGCGTCGGCGGGCGTCGGGGCGTCTGATGCTGATCGCCGGCATCGTCGCGCTCTGCGTCGTGCTGCTCGTGCTCGCGTTCTTGGCCCCGCGGCTGTCGCGCCATCCCGAGCGCGGCGCCCACAAGGCGCTGGGGCTCGGGGGGCGCGCCGGCGGCATGGCCCCGGGCAAGCTCGGGACATGGCTGTCCAAGCCGTTTCACAAGGGCTCGCGAGCCGCGGGACGCAGCGCGTCGGCCGGCAGGCGCGGGCGCGGCAAGCTGCCGCTGTAAGGGCGCCGCCGGCCGCCGGCCTCAGCCCCAGCGAAAGCCCGTCGGCGCCGGTGACGGCGCCAGCGGGCTGCTGGGCAGCCCCGGCTCGGGGTGCATGACGTGAAAGCCCGACGGCGAGGTGTCGTTCGGCGTGCCGGGGTGAAACAGCGACGCGAGGTACTGGATCTGCCCGCGGCCGGGGCCGAGCTCGAACTGGCCCCCGCCGTAGGCGCCGATCCCGCGCTCCGCGCAGTGGTCGTAGGCATCCAGCAGCGGCTCGATGCCGCCGAGGCGCGACGGCTTCAGGTTGACCATGCGCGGGGGGAAGGGCAGCGCCTCGATGTCGGCGATGGAGTGGATGTTGGCGTCCCACGTGATGCGGTCGCGGTAAGGCACGAGCAGCGCGTCGACCTCGTCGGTCAGGTTGGGATCCTCGATCCAGGCGTCCGGGAAGGCCTCCACGACGCGCCGGTACAGGACGGGGTCGGGCGCCTGGTCGACGATCGTGCCGCTGTACAGGCCCTTGAAGTCGACGGAGTCGACCGCGCCGGTGGCGACGAGCCCCGCGATGAGCTCCTCGTCCCACGACGTGGTCGGGTCGAGCTTGAAGCGCAGCGACGGGTAGCGCTCCAGCCGGCTGGCGACCGGCTCGAGCGACGGCGGCTCGCCGAGGCGCAGGGAGATGACGAAGGTCACCGGCTGCGCCCGGCGGCCGAGCACGGCGTGCAGGGGCCGGGCGGCCTGGCGCAGCGCGAGGTCCAGGGCCGCGGACTCGTAGGCCCAGGTGCGGTACAGCTGCGAGACCTCGCGCTGTGGCGGCTGCACGAAGAGCTCGAGCGTCGCGAGGTGCTCGGCGAAGGAGCGCACCGTCCACTCGCCGGCGAGCGGGAGCGCCGGCCCCGCCTCCTGCGCCAGCTCGTGGTCGACGGCCTCGTAGACGACGTCCTCGCCGACGCCCTCCTCGCCCGCGCCGCGCAGCCGGATGACCGTCGACTTGCGCTCGAAGTCGCTGGAGACCATCTGCACGAGCCCCTCCAGCGCGTAGTCCTCGATCCGGAGAGCGAGGTCCGCAACGCGCTCGTAGGTGCTCATGGTTTCGACCCTACCGGGGCAGGGTCCGGTGGTGATCCTCGCCGCCGACCCCGGCTTCTCCTTCGCCGACCCCTACGCGATCGGCCTCGCGTTCGCCGGCCTCGCGGTCTTCGCGGCGGTCGGCGCGCTGTCGCACCAGCGCGAACGCGCCTTCTCGGCGAGCCTCATCTATCTCGGACTGGGGCTCGCGGCGGCGACGATCATCGACATCCTCGACGTCGACTGGATCGATCCGCTGGCCGACGCCGAGCTCGTCGAGCACCTCGCGGAGTTCGCGGTCATCGTCGCCCTGTTCGGCACGGGCCTGAAGATCGACCGGGCACTGGACTCGCGCGCGTGGGGCTCGGTGGCGCGCCTGCTGGTGATCGTGATGCCGCTGACCATCGGCGCGGTCACGCTGTTCGGCGTGGCGGCGATGGGGCTCTCGCTCGGCGCCGCCCTGCTCCTCGGGGCGATCCTCGCGCCGACCGACCCGGTCCTGGCGGGCGACGTGGGCATCGGGCCGCCGGGCGACGAGGAGGAGCGCGAGCCGAACTTCGCCCTCACCGCGGAGGCGGGGCTCAACGACGGGCTCGCGTTTCCGTTCGTCCTGGGCGGCGTGTTCGTGGCCACCGAGGGCGGGACGGGGTGGGTGGGGGAGTGGCTGGCCGCCGACGTGCTCTACGCGATCGCGGTGGGCGTGGCGGTCGGCGCCGCGGGCGGCTACCTCATCGCGGCGAGCATCGTGCGTCTGCGCAACAGCGACCTGCTGACGCCCGCCCTGGACGGGTGGGTGGCGGTCGGCGCGGTGCTGCTCGTCTACGGCATCGGCGAGATCGCAGGCGGCTACGGCTTCCTCGCCGCGTTCGCGAGCGGGCTGGCCTTTCGCCGCTACGAGCAGGGTCATGAGCTGCACCGCAGCGTGCACGACGGGGCGGAGGTCGTCGAGAAGTTCTCCGAGCTGGCCCTCATCCTGCTGCTGGGCTCGATGGTGACGATCGGCGGGCTGGGGGAGGCCGGCGCGGGCGGCTGGCTGCTCGTGCCGGTCCTGCTGCTCGTGATCCGCCCGCTGGCCACGCTCGTGGGCTTCGCGGGCTCGCGGGTCTCGCCGGGCGACCGCGCGTTCATCGGCTGGTTCGGGGTCCGTGGCATCGGCTCGCTCTACTACGTCGCGGTGGCGATCGGCCTAGGCGCCCTGCCGGCCGACGATGAGAGGACATTGTTCTGGACGGTCGCCGCGTGCGTGGTGGGCTCGATCGTGGTGCACGGGATCACGGCGGCACCGGTGTCGCGCCGGATGCTGGGGGCCCGATGAAGCGGCTGGCTCTGGTGATCGTCCTGGCGCTCGCTCCCGCCTGCGGCGGGAGCGAGGAGACCGGGCGCCCGCCTGCACCGCAGCGGCCCGTCATCGGCATCGGCGAGCAGCGCACGGCCATGTTCTCCGACCCGCGCTTCCGTGCGCTCGGCATCCAGAAGGCCCGCCTGGTCACCGCGTGGGACACCACGCGCGTGCCCTTCGAGCGCGACCTCGTCGACACCTGGCTGGCCGAGGCGCGCCGCGCCGGCGTCGAGCCGTTCATCACCTTCGGCCACTCGCGCGTGAACCCCGGAAAGCTGCCGAGCGTGAGCGAGTTTCGCACCGCGTTCGGAGAATTTCGCAAGCGCTATCCGAGCGTGCGCGTCTACGCCCCCTGGAACGAGATCAACCACTCCAGCCAGCCGACGGACGACAACCCCCGGCGCGCCGCGGAGTACTACAACGTCGTGCGCGCGGAGTGCCGCGGCTGCACGGTCCTGGCCGGTGACGTGCTCGACCAGGAGGGGATGACGCGCTACCTCGCCGAGTACCGCCGCCACCTCGACGGCTCGCCGCGCATCTGGGGGCTGCACAACTACTCCGACGCCAACCGCTTCCGCGACCGGGGCCTGCAGGCGCTGCTCGAGGCGGTGCCCGGCGACGTGTGGCTGACGGAGACGGGCGGGATCGTGCGCTTCGGGCGCAGCTTTCCGCGCAGCGAGCGCCGCGCCGCGCGTGCCCTGAGCTACATGCTGCGCCTCGCGCGCCGGACCGAGCGGGTCAAGCGCGTCTACGTCTACAACTGGACGGGCGCCGCGCCCGACGAGCGGTTCGACGCGGGCCTCGTCGGCCCGGACGGCCGCACCCGCCGCGGCTACGAGGTGCTGCGCGCCGCGCTGCGGGACTGAAGCCGCGACCACGGGGCTGAAGCCGCGACCAGGATCCGGCGCGACGTAGGCTCCCTGGTCATGGGGCGAGGTCCGCTGCTGGAGCGAGACCGTGAGCTGGCGCACCTGGAGAGGGCGCTGGCCGACGCGTGCGCCGGGGACGGATCGCTCGTCGTGGTCGAGGGCCCCGCTGGAATCGGCAAGACAGCGCTGCTGCGCACGCTCGCCGCGCTCGCCCGGGCGGCAGGCGCGACGGTGCTCAGCGCCCGCGGTCTTCCGCTCGAGCGTGAGGTCGACCACGGCGTGGCCCGCCAGCTCTACGAGCGCACGCTCACGCAGGCCGACCCGGCGCGGCGCGCCGAGCTGCTGGAGGGTGCCGCCGCCGGCGCCGCGCCCGCCCTCGGCCTTGCGTCGGCCGACGGAAGGCCGGCCGACGGTGATCCCGGCGATCGCGTGCGTCACGGCCTGACGTGGCTGGCGCTGGGCCTCGCCACCGGCGCCCCGTGCGTGCTCGTCGTCGACGACCTGCACTGGGCCGACGTGCCGTCGCTGCGCGCGCTCGTGCACCTGGCCGCCCGGCTGGAGGGGGCGCCGCTGCTCCTCACCGCCGGCGTGCGCACCGGGGAGCCCGGCGCCGACGAGGAACTGCTGGGGGAGCTGCGCCGTCTGGCCGCTGGGGCGGTGCTGGTCCCCGCCCCGCTGGGCGCGTCCGCGGTACGCGCCCTCGCCCGCGACGCGCTGGGCCCCGACCTCCCCGACGCGGTGGCCGTCGCCTGCGGCGACGCCGTCGGCGGCAACCCGTTCCTGGTCACCGAGCTGATCGGCGCGCTTGTCGCCGAAGGGGGCCCCGCGGCCGAGCTGAAGCCCGCCGTGGCGCTCGACATGAGCCCTGACGCGGTGCGCCGCGCGATCCTGCTGCGCCTGGGGCGCCTGGGCGCCACGCCGACCGCGGTCGCACGGGCGGTCGCCGTCCTCGGCGACGGCGCCGAGCTCGCCGACGTCGCCGGGCTCGCGGACATCGGGCTCGCGGAGGCCGCGACGGCAGCCGACCGCCTCGTGGCCGCCACGATCCTCGAGGGGGCCCGCCCGCTGCGCTTCCTGCACCCGCTCGTGCGCGCCGCTGTCGAGGAC
>JACCQW010000197.1 GCA_013813955.1 Solirubrobacterales bacterium | reverse complement strand
CCGCCGTCGCGGGGCCCTTCCTGCGTGTCGCCGCCGGCGGGGGCCTCGCCCGCGTCCTCCTCCGGTGGGGCCTCCTCCGCGGGCGCCGTCTGGGTCTGCTCGGGAGCCGCCGGCTCGGCGGGCGCGGCCGGGTCGGGCGCTAGGCCGGCCTCGATGCACTCCTGCGAGGCGGGCGCCTCGGGATCCTCCTGCTGCTGGGCGGTGCACTCACGCTCGACGCGCTCCTGGTCGGCCTCTACGGCCGCGAGCATGAAGTCGTGCCAGATCTCGGCCGGGAACGTCCCGCCGGCGACGGGCCCGCCGCGGAACTCGGTCTCCATCGCCTTCAGCCGGTCGGGATAGCCGACCCAGACCGCCACCGTGAGGCGGTCGGTGGCTCCGACGAACCAGGCGTCGCCGTAGTTCTCGGTCGTGCCCGTCTTGCCCCAGGCGCGGACCTCGCCGAGGTTGGCGACCCGCGCCGTGCCCACCTTCACGACGGACTCGAGGATGCTCGTCGTCGTGCCCGCCACGTCCGGGGGCAGGACCCGCTCACGCTCGCGGCGGTTGCGCGCAAGCGTCGTGCCCCGTCCGCGCAGGCGCACGGAGCGCACGCCGACCGGGCCGCTGTCGCCGGACCCGAGCGACCCGGTCACCAGCAGCCCGCCCGTGGCGAAGGTCTGGTACGCGTGGGCCATGTCCAGCGGCGTAACGCCCTGCTCGAGCCCGCCCAGCGTGTTGGCGTAGTTCTCAGAGACATCGGTGCGGATGCCCATTCGCTCGGCGGTGCGCGCGATCCGCCCGGTGCCGGCCTTGATGCCCACCTGGGCGTACACCGCGTTATCGGAGAACGTCGTCGCCCGCGCGAGCGTTGTGACGCCCTGATAGGCGTCCTCGTAGTTGTTGACGACGAACTTCTCGCTGCTGTTGGGCACGTCGATGGTCTGCTTGGCGGAGGTCCACGTCGAGCCGGGCCCGATGCCCTCCTGCAGCGCGGTGGCCAGGACGAACGGCTTGAAGGCCGAGCCCGGCTGGCGCTGGCCCTGGGTGGCGAGGTTGAACGGCGCCTTGCGATAGTCGCGCCCGCCGACCATCGCGCGCACCTCGCCGGTCTTGTTGTCGATCGCGACCAGCGCGGTCGATGGGCCCGCGGGCCCGGGCAGCCACGCCGCGACGGCCCGCTCGGCCGCGCGCTGCAGCCCGAGGTCGAGCGTCGTCTGCACACGCAGGCCGCCCTCAAGGGCCTTACGCGGGCCGTAACGGTCGATCACCTGCTGGCGAACCCAGGTCGTGAAGTACGCCGAGGACTTCGTGACCGCCTGAACCTCCGGCGGTTGGACGGTGCGCGCGGACGGGATCGTCTCCCGGATGGAGCGCATGTACTCCGGCCGCGTGAGGTAGCCCTGCTCGAACATGTTGCGTAGGACGCGGTCGCGCCGGCTGCGGGCCGCGCCGGGGTTGGAGACCGGGTCATAGGCGCTGGGCGAGGCGACGACGCCCGCGATGAGCGCTGCCTCGTGGGGCTTGAGCTCTGCGGCGCAGCGGCGCTCCTGGTTGCCGCAGCCCTGGTGGTTGACGTCGTTGCCGAAGTACGTTCGCGCCGCCGCCTCGACGCCGTAGGCGCCGTTGCCGAAGTAGATGGAGTTCAGGTACTGGGTGAGGATCTTCTCCTTGGACCACTTGCGCGTGAGGTGGTAGGCCAGCGCGGCCTCGCGGAGTTTCTCCAGGACCGTGCGACGGCTCTCGGCGCCCGTGGCGTTCTTAACGAACTGCTGGGTGATCGTCGATCCGCCCTGCACCGCCTTGCGGCTGATGACGTCCTGCCACAGGGCGCGCCCTATGCCGCGCACGTCGATGCCGTCGTTGGAGTAGAAGCGCTTGTCCTCGATCGCGATGATCGCGTGCTGCATGGTCAGCGCGACGTCGTCGCCCGAGACGATGATCCGGCCCTGGTCGGCGAGCGTGGCCAGATGGGTGCCGTGAACGTCGGTGAGGATCGAGTTCTGCGCGGAGTTGAACTCCTCGCGGTTCTCGAGCTCGGGCAGGTCCGAGGCGACGGCCATCATCATCCCGAACACCGTGGAGACCGTGGCCAGCAGCGACAGCCCGCCGAGGATCAACGACAGCCGCAGCTTCTTCAGGCGCGGGCGACCGGGCGGCGGGAGGTCCGGCAGGACTGAGATGTCGGGGCGATCGGGGTCGCGCATACGTCGAATGGGGCGCGTGCGCGTAATCCGGTGCGAACGCAGGAAATCTTGTGAGGGGCGGCGGCTACCGGCCTCACGGGCGAGCCGGACTCTAGCATTGGCCGACGATGGGATCCCCCGCCTCCCAAGCCCGCTTCCTGGCCCGCGACGCGGTCGACTGCCTGCCCGAGGGGGCGCTGGAGCGCAAGCTCGCGCCGGGGCGGGCGCTGCGCGTGAAGCTCGGGCTGGATCCCACCGCCCCCGAAGTGCACCTCGGTCACACCGTCGTGCTGCGCAAGCTGCGCGAGTTCCAGGACCGCGGGCACGTCGTTGTGCTGATCATCGGCGACTACACCGCCCGGGTGGGCGATCCCAGCGGGCGCTCCTCGACGCGCCCTGCGCTCTCCGGCGAGCAGATCGACGCCAACGCCCGGACCTACGTGCAGCAGGCGGCGAAGGTCCTCGACCCCGACCGCGTCGAGCTGCGCCACAACTCGGAGTGGCTGGACATGCGCATGGAGGAGCTCTTCGCCCTCGTGCGCACGACGACCGTCGCTCAGGTTCTGGAGCGTGACGACTTCGCCAAGCGCCACGCGGCGCGTGAGCCGATCTCGATCCTCGAGCTCCTGTACCCGCTCATGCAGGCCTACGACTCGGTCGCGGTGCGCGCGGACGTCGAGCTCGGAGGAACCGACCAGAAGTTCAACCTGCTGCTCGGCCGCGACGTCCAGCGCGCCTACGGCGTCGACGAGCAGGTCGTGCTGACCATGCCGATCCTCGTCGGGGTCGACGGGGAGCGCAAGATGTCCAAGTCGCTGGGCAACCACATCGGGGTCACGGAGGCGCCGGAGGAGATCTACGGCAGGACCCTGAGCCTCCCCGACGAAGCCGTCGCGGACTGGTACGCGCTGGCGCTCGGCGAGCCGGCGCCCGCCGGCGTGGGGCCGCGCGACGCCAAGCACGCGCTGGCGCTGGCGCTCGTGGAGCGCCTGCACTCCCCGCAGGCGGCGCGCGCCGCGGCGGCGCACTTCGACCAGGTGTTCGTCCAGCGCCGCCTGCCCGGGGAGATCGAGGCGGCGTCCTTCTCGGTCGCCGACGGGCAGGTCCATCTGCCCGCGGTCATCGCCGAGAGCTTCGGGGGCTCACGCTCCGACGCGCGGCGCCTGCTGGCGCAGGGGGCGGTGAAGCTCGACGGGGAGATCCTGGGCCCAGGCGACGTCGACGTCGCACCCGAGCGTTTGCGGGACGCCGTGCTGCAGGTGGGCCGCCGGCAGTTCCGGCGGCTGCGCCAGACGCCCTAGGCGGGCGGCCACGACCACGTGCAGCGCCGCCGGGGTACGGCCGCCGGGTCGGCTGTCTATACTCGGCGCTGCGCCGGTCCCTGGTCCTTCGCCCGGAGCCTTCCATGGCTTCGACGAAGGCGCTAGACTGGCCAGTCCTGTCCGGCGTGCCGCCACGGCGCCACGCCTTGCGCAGATCCAAGGAGGAGTCCCCTCCACGGGAACGCGCGACGGTCTTTGAAAACTCAACAGCATGCGCACTTGGACCCGACCTAGGGGTCCAGTGTGCGTCCAGGTTCGATCCCTCGCTCCCAGCCGGGCTGCGGGGGACCTGAGAATGAACCCGTCATAGATCGCGGCGCCACTGTGTATTCGGCGCCGCACATGGTCATGACAGCTCTACGTGACGAGGCCGGCCCTTCGGGTCCGACCTCAGAAGTTCTTCACGGAGAGTTTGATCCTGGCTCAGGACGAACGCTGGCGGCGTGCTTAACACATGCAAGTGGAGCGACGAACCAGGGCTTGCCCTGGGGCAGAGCCGCGAACGGGTGAGTAACAC
>JACCQW010000178.1 GCA_013813955.1 Solirubrobacterales bacterium | reverse complement strand
CGCCAGGCGCGCAGCATCGCGGCGGCCTCCACGCGGCCGACGTGGTCCGACGCCGCCGGGCCGTGGCGGTCCAGCCCCGCGGACTGGTCGCCCTCGCTCGAGTTGCCGTAGACGTTGAGCACCTCCTGGCCGCGCGGCACCCTGCCGGCCTTGCGCACGCGCTGCTCGAAGACGCGCATCGCCGAGGCGTGGTGGTCGGCGTTGTAGAACGGGAACGTCGCCTTGGTGACCGTGCCGTGGTCGGCGAACGTCGACCAGGCGCCGATCGGGACGCGCACGCGCCGCCCGCGGCGATCCTTGCGCCGCGAGAGCTTGTCCACGCGCAACACGTCGACGTCGGGTTCGATCGTGTGCTCGTAGCCGCCCGGGTCCTCCGCCTCGCGGCCCTCGCCCGGGGCGCGCAGGACGCCGTGGTTGGCGAGGTGGGCCTCGAGGCTGCGGTTGCGGGTGAGGCCGACGATCCGCGACGAGCCCCAGCCCGCCTCGGCGGGCGCGAGGTCCTGGTCGGCGCGGCGGATCGCCGTGGTGATCTGCTCGACCAGGAAGCGGTAGAGCTGCGGGTCGGCGTCCGAGGGCGCCAGCAGGCGCGCGAAGCTCAGCGGGTCGGTGATCGTCTGCAGGCTGGGCGCGGCGGTGTTCAGCGTCGGGAAGTTTGCATAGCCGCCGGGCCCGCTGTGCGTGTGTGAGGCGGAGATGAGGATGTTGCGCTCGGTCAGCCCGCGGTCGGCGAGGCGCTCGCCGATGTGGCGCACCATCCCGCCGGGGACCATGAACAGGTCGACGGAGACCAGCGCGACCTTGCGCCCCGCGCGCTCGAGCACGACCGCGCGGCTCTGCAGGCGGGTGTGCTGGCCCTGGGCGACGCGATCCGCCCGCGTCCAGCCGCCGAGGTAGTAGCCGGTCTGCGGGGTGATGTCTGCCTTGCCCACGCCGGCGCGCAGGCCGGCCGCCCCCTGGGCGGCGGCGGGCGCCGCGGCAGCGAACGTCAGCAGCGCGGCGAGCGCAGCGACGACGGGCGGGAGCATCCTCATGAACGCGAGCGTACCGGCGCGCGGCGTGACTGGCGCTCCTTGCCCGTAGCGGAGAGGATGGCGCCATGCTCCGGGCCGTCCGACCGCGCATCGCCCTGCTCGTCGTGCTCGCCGCCGCCGCCGCCGCAGTGGCACCGGCCCCCTCCTTCGCGGCGCCCGCCGGGGCCCTAGACCACGCCGGGCGCTGGATCACCGACCGCGACGGGCGGGTGGTGATCCTGCACGGCATGAACATGGTCTACAAGCGCCCGCCCTATCACCCCCAGGCCGTCGGATTCGGCGACGACGACGCCGCCTTCCTGGCGCGCGAGGGCTACAACACGATCCGCGTCGGCATCGTGTACGCCGCGGTCGAGCCGCAGCCCGGCGCCTACGACGAGGCATATCTGGACCGCATCCGCGAGACCGTCGACACGCTCGGGCGCCACGGGATCGTCTCGCTGCTGGACTTCCACCAGGACCTGTTCAACGAGCGCTTCCAGGGCGAGGGCTGGCCGGACTGGGCGGTGCGCGACGACGGGCTGCCCGCCGTGCCCAAGGCGGGCTTTCCGGGCAACTACCTGGCGATGCCCGCGCTGTCGCGCGCCTTCGACCACTTCTGGGCCAACGACCCGGGGCCCGGCGGCGTCGGGCTGCAGGACCGCTACGCCGCGGCGTGGCGTCACGTCGCGACGCGCTTTCGCGACCACCCGGGCGTCATGGGCTATGACCTGATGAACGAGCCGTGGCCGGGGTCGGCGTGGCCGACGTGCGTCAACCCGGCCGGCTGCCCGGCCTTCGACGCCACGATGCGGCGCTTCGTCGATCGCACGGTCGCCGCGATCCGGCAGGTCGATGCGGACACGCTCGTCTTCTACGAGCCGCACGTGCTCTTCAACAACGGGGTGCCGACGCATCTCGGAGACATCGGCGACGCCCACGCGGGCTTTTCCTTCCACGACTACTGCCTGACCGATCCGGCCGGCCGCGTGGGCTGTGACGTCTTCGACGACCTCGTGTTCGAGAACGCCGAGCGCCATGCGGCGCAGACCGGAGCCGCGCTGCTGGTAACCGAGTTCGGCGCCACCGACGATCCGGCCGTGCTCGGCGCCGTCGTCCGGCGTGCGGACCGCTTCATGGTCGGCTGGCAGGAATGGCACTACTGCGGCTGCGCGGACCCGACGACCGCCGGGCCGGGCGACCGGCAGGCGATCGTGCGCGACCCGGCACGCCCACCGGTCGGCGACAACCTCAAGGCCGCCAAGCTCGAGCTGCTCTCGCGGCCCTATCCGCAGGTCGTCGCGGGGACGCCGCTGCGCTTCGGCTTCGACGATGCGACGAAGCGCTTCGCGCTGGAGCACACGACGGCGCGCGCCGGCCGCCGCGGGCGGTTTCCCGCCGGCGCGGTGACGGAGATCTCCGTCCCGCGGCGCCAGTACCCGCGCGGCTACGCGGTCGACGTGGAGGGCGCGCGCGTGCTCTCGCCGGCGCGCTCCGGGGTGCTGCGTCTGGCCACTCGGGAGGGGGCCGAGCGCGTCCGCGTCGTGGTCACGCCGGGCGAGGGCGCTTTCCCGCGTGCGCGCGTGAGC
>JACCQW010000150.1 GCA_013813955.1 Solirubrobacterales bacterium | reverse complement strand
CGCGCGCGTCCTGCGGATGATCGCCACGCACAGCGCCAGCGCCCACACGAGCAGCGCGACGATGGCCGCCACGGCCACCGGGCCGTTGGGTGCGAAGGCACCGTCGCGGACGAACATCGCCGGGCTGGCGAGCAGCTGCAGCGCAGCGACGACGAAGCCGGGCGCGCTCACCCACCGCGGCAGGACGCCGGTGCGCAGGGCGCTCAGCGAGACCGCGGCCACCAGCACCATGAGCGGGACCGTCAGGAACGCGAGCGCGGTGTTCCCGAGATCGAACAGGAGCTCCACCGTGCCGAGGCTCGTGGGTTCGGCGAGCTCGACGGTCAGCAGCAGATGGAACGCGCTGGCGGAGAGGTTGACCGCCAGCGTCACCGTTCCGGCCACGAGCGCGAGATGCGAGAGGAACGCCTGCGCGCCCTCCGCCTCGCGCAGGATGTGCCAGACGGCGACGAGGAAGACGAGCGCGGGCGCCATGGCCAGCGCGACGACGTAGATCTCGGCGGTGATCCGCTCGCGATGCTCCGCGAAATGACGGGCGATCTCCGCCGTGGTGGCGTCGTTGCCGGGGTGCGGGGGCGCGAAGATCGGGGCCAGGACCATGACCGCGACGAAGAGCACCCCCGCGCCCGCGGCGAGACGGGCGTCACGCCGGTCGGTCATCTCAGCTGACCTCCATCGGCGCCGGCGTGGCGACGTCGGCGAACGCGTAGCGCAGGATCGCCACGACCTGGTCGGGGCTGCGAGCCACGGCCAGCGCAACGCGGTCGACCTCCTTGAGCGCGTGGTCGAGCTCCTGCGGGTGCAGCGTGATCAGCGGCTTGCCCAGCGCGAGCGCCCGGCCGGCGTCCAGCGCGCCGTTGTACTCGCCGAACTTCGCCGCGAAGCGCACGACCACGACGTCGCTGCGCGCCAGCAGCGCGCGGGTGCGCACCGCGTTGACCCCCGCGCCGGCCTGGTCGTCGTGAAACCGCGACCCCTGCTCTCCGAGGATGTCCGTCCCGCACGCGTCGGAGGCGTCGTGGTCGGTGACCGCGCCGACCGTGCGGATCGCGAGCCCCGCCTCGCGCAGGCCGGCCGCGATCTCGCCGCGCCAGTCGCTGTGGATGTCGCCCGCCAGGTACGCGGTGATCTGCATCTCGCTACGCCCCCTCGCCGCCGGCCGGCGCCGGGAGGCGAGCCGGCGGCTGGCGGCGGAACAGGACGACGACGCCGCCCACCAGCGCCGCCACGATCAGGTACATCGCCACGGAGCTGATGCTCTTGGCCGTCGTGCTGGGCGAGCGGTTGGGCAGATACAGCGACCGGCGCGCCTCGGCGAAGCGCCGCTCCCCGACCCCGCTGCGCACCAGCAGCCATGACTCCGGGCGCTCCTCGGGCCGGCTGGCGTCGCGCAGCTCGGCGTAGACGAACCAGCGCCCGCGCTGGGGCAGCGCGATGGCGCCCTCGAAGCGGCACGGGCCGGTCTTGCGCAGGGGCGCGTGGCGTTCCACGCCCGCGCGGCGCGCGGTCAGCCGGCGCGCGGCCAGGTCCGAGCAGTCGGCCGGCGGGAGGACCTGGCTGACCACCGTCGCTCGCTCGTCGCTCACCGTGGCGACCATCCGCGCCTTGCCGATCTCGTCGCCCTGGCCGGGGTCGTGGGCCAGGGCGAGGGCCGGCACGAGCACGAGCAGGACGAGCGCCAGCGTGGCGGCGGAGGGCGCCGTCACGCGGCGTGGTGCGCGGCGCGCGCGGCCGGGCGCGCCCGGGAGCATCATCAGCCCCAGCCAGCTCGCGACCGCGGCGATCGGCAGGCCGGCGGCGACCGTCTCCAGGTCGAGCTCGAGACCGGTGCGGGCGAGGCCGAGGTAGGGCACGTAGACCGCGTAGAGCACGAGGGTGAAGGCGGCGGCACAGCGCGGGCGCGACCAGCCCGCGCGCCGCCCGACGTCCAGCACGGCGGCCGGCACCACGAGCAGCGGCACGAGCGGGGCGCCGTAGTCGAGCGCCACCAGCGTCACGCTCACGCCGATCATCAGGACCATGTGCGCGGCCGCGGCGGACGCGGCAGCCCACTCGAACGCGGCGACGCGCAGGATGAGCGCGAACACGAAGCTCGACGACAGGGCGACGACAGGCAGGTACCACAGGGCGGCGAACTGCGGCACGTCGGTCTCGTACTCCATGACGAGCGTCGATGACAGCGCCGCGAGCAGCCCGGCGCCGGCGAGGGTCGTGAGCACGCGCCCCCGCCGTCCCGGTGTGCGGCTCAGCTCGAGCAGCACGCCCGCGGTCAGGCCCAGGACGCCGACGACGCCGACCAGGTGCGGTGGGCTCCAGATCACGGTGTCACGCGAGAAGGCCAGGTGCCAGAGGTTGTCGACCGGCGCGGCGGAGAGCGTCAGGCCGGCGCCGGCGACCGCCAGGCACAGCGGCGCGTGGCGCAGCGCCACCGACGGCCCGAGGCGGAACATCGCCCCCGCCGCCCACGCCACGAGCGTGGTGCCCGCGGCCGAGACGCCCACGTACATGGCCAGGTGCGGGGCGACGATCCAGTTGTCGCGGCCGAGGATGGTGTGCCACTCGGCATCCCAGTAGCCGCCGAGGACCGCGAGGGTGTAACCGGAGAACAGGGCTACCAGCAGTCCCGTCCGGTTGCCCAGGGGCTCGATCATGCGGACCTCCTCGCGTGTGCGATGGCATGGAAGCCGACGACGCGGCCGTGCAGCCGGCCGTCGGTGCGCTCGAGGTAGCGCCGCTGCAGCTCGTCGGGCCCGAGGTTGGATTCGAGCGCCAGCCCCCGCGCCGCGAGGTAGGGCTCCACCTCGTCGAAGTCGATCCCGAAGCGCCAGGGCTCCTCGCCCCGGGCCAGGTAGCGCGCGGTCTGCGCCGCCCCGTAGGAGGTGTGGTCGCCGGCGACGACGGAGCGCAGGACGTAGTCGAAGGCGATCGAGCTCGACGGACCCGACCGGTCGGCGACGAAGGCGAGCGTCGCGTCGACCGCCGCGGGCTCGAGGAACATGCACACACCCTCCCAGACGAAGAACGTGCGCCGCCCCTCCTCGTAGCCGGCCGCGGCGAGCTCCGCGCCGAGGTCGGCGGTGTCGAAGTCCAGCGCGATGAACGTCACGTTGCCGGGCGGCGGCCCCTGGCGCTCCAGCGCCGCCCGCTTGCGCGCTGACGTGTCCGGATGGTCGACCTCGAAGACGATCGTCCCCGCCAGCTCATCGGCGTACCGGTAGGCGCGCGTGTCGTAGCCGGCGCCGAGGATGACCACCTGGGCGGCACCGGCGCCGACCTCGGCGAGCAGCAGGTCGTCGAGGTGGCGCGTGCGGGCTATGTGGTACTCGTAGGAGCCGGGGAAGGCCCGCCGGTAGGCGGGCAGCAGCAGCCGGCGCAGCGGAGCGATGCGCGCCGGGAGGGCGTGCCGCGCGCTGATGAACGCCCCCGCCATACAGTCGGGGTTGCGCACCGCGGGGTCGCGCTCGAACGAGCCGGCGAAGCGCATCGCCGCGACGCCCTCCGCGCTGCGCTTGGCCTGCGCCGCGCTCATGGCCGCACCGTCGCCGTGGTCTGAGCGCTCGGCCGGTCGCGCAGCAGCCAGACCCGCCGCATGGCCCGCGGCATCCACCAGTTCCAGCGCCCGAGCACGCGCATCGTCGCCGGGACGAGCACGAGCCGGATCAGGGTGGCGTCCAGCGCGATCGCGATCGCGCACCCGAGGCCGAGCTGCTGAACGCCGGGCAGCCCGGCCAGCACGAATGCGGAGAACACGACGACCATGATGACCGCGGCGCTCGTGATCGTCCCCGCGCTGCGCTGCAGGCCCTCGGCCACCGCCCGCTCGTCGTCGCCGGTCGCGTCGTAGCGCTCGCGGATGCGGCTGAGCAGGAAGACCTCGTAGTCCATGGACAGGCCGAACACGACCGCGAGCACCAGCGGCAGGCTGATCGCCTGCACCGAGCCGAAGGACTCGATGCCCACCGCCTCCAGCCAGCCCCACTGAAAGACGGCCACGAGCGCCCCGTAGGCCGCGGCCACCGACACGAGCGTCAGCAGGATCGCCTTCAGCGGCAGGAGCACCGAGCGCAGCACGAAGACCAGGACCGCATAGGAGAGCGCGATCAGCAGCAGGGCGATCTTCCAGACGCTGCCCTCGACGAGCTCGGCGACGTCGACGCTCGCGGCGGAGGGGCCGCCCACGGCGACGTCGGCGCGCCGGTGCAGCCCGGCGAGCGGTCCGTCCGGGTCGCGCAGGCGCTGCACGAGCGCCTTCGCCGGGGCGCTCTCGGC
>JACCQW010000130.1 GCA_013813955.1 Solirubrobacterales bacterium | reverse complement strand
GGCCAGGGCACGCCCGAGCACCACCGCGAGGGCGAGCGCGACCGCGCAGGCCAGCCAGATCGCGACCACCGACCGCGGCGAGCGCCCACCCTGGCG
Organism: Solirubrobacterales bacterium; assembly: GCA_013813955.1. GTDB lineage: Bacteria > Actinomycetota > Thermoleophilia > Solirubrobacterales > Solirubrobacteraceae > CADCVQ01. Next base: position 2,225 of record JACCQW010000130.1, on the reverse strand, counting down.
CATGGCGACGGCGCCGACCAGCGCTTCGGGCAGGTTGGAGAAGAAGATCGCCAGCAGCAGGGCCGCGGATGCGCCCTCGACGAGCGAGACCCCGAGCGCGAGGTTCTCGGGCACGCCGTCCAGCGTCACGCCCGCCAGCAGCGCCCCGCCGACGGCGGGCCCGGCGCCTCCCTGCGCGGACTCGCGTGGGGTCGACGCGCCGGCCGTCGAGCGCTCCAGCGCGGTGTCGGCGATCACGAAGGTGGCCGCCCCGGCCAGCAGCCCGATGCCCGTGCGCGCCGTGCCGCCCAGCTCGTATGCCTCCTCGACGAGCTCGAAGGACAGCGCCGAGATGAGCGCACCGCTCGCGAAGGCCAGCAGGATCGCGGTCACGTACTCCGGCGGGTCCCAGCGCGAGCCGACGGCGGCCCCCACGACCAGCGCGCTTGAGGCGGCGAGACCGAAGAGGACCGCGGTGAGCACGCGACCTGCCTACCCCGAGGCCCGGGCGCCAAGCCCGCCCAGGGCTGCGACGAATGTCCGGTTGAAGCTCGGACCGCCCTCGGAGCACCATCACTCCATCGCACGCACATCCCCCACAGACCCCGTGCGCCGCGACGACCGCTCCGACCCGTTCGCCTCCGACTGGGCGATCTGCCTCGTGTTGACGATCGCCTTCGTACTGGCCGTCGTGGCGGGCTTCGCCGTCGCCCCCGGCGTGATCGACGCGCTCAGCCGCTGAGCCGCTGAGTGGCGGCCCGGGGCCGTGCGGATCGGCGCGCCCGCGCGCCGCCGTGCCGTGCCGTGCCGGGTCGGGTCGGGACATGGTTCGGGACATGGCTCGCGGGGCGATCTGCCCGGTGCCGGTATGGCCCAGCCCATTGCGGAGCGGCTGTCGAGCGCGAGAGCAGGAGCACATCGGGTGGAGAGGCCCGGGCTGACGCCGTGACACCCGGCGGCTGCCACGTCGGTGGGCAGTTGTCGTCCGCAGCTCTGATCAATCTCCGAGGGGTGAGCGAAGGCGATCGCCTACTCGGTGAGGTCAGCGACCCGGACGGTCGGGCGGTCGTGCTCTTGGCGCGGATCTGGGAAGACAAGATCATCCGCGACCATCCCGAGCTCGGCGATCAGGTCGAGCCGGTGCTGGGGACCGTGAGCACGCCCGATCACGTCGAACCCGATCCGCGGGAGGGCCGGCGTCGCTACCACCGACGCCGTGTTGGCCCCCAGTCGCTGGCTGCTCGTGGTCGTAAGCTTTGAGCAAGAGCCTGGCCGGATCATCACCGCCCTGGCGACTCGAAAGGACCCGACGCGATGGAAGCCGTGAACGTTCACATCGGACCGCTGGTCTTCGACCACGCCGACTATGACGCCGAAGGAGACGTGCTCTACCTGCACGTGGGCGATCCGATCGAGGCCGAGGGCGAGGAGACCCCTGAAGGTCATCTGGTGCGCTTCGAACCCGGCACCCAACGGGTCGTCGGGCTCACGGTCATCAACGCTCGATGGTTGCTCGACCGCGACGGGCGCCTCATCATCACCGTCCCGGAAACGGTCGAGGCAAGCGCGGACGAGCTCGCGCCGGCGCTGGCGACCGCCTGAGCCCGTCGGCCGTCGGGCAAGCGGTACTTCCCGTATGAAAAGCGAAAAGCGCCCATTTCCAGGCGCGGCTCGATGCCGGAGGAGGGACTCGAACCCCCGACACGCGGATTATGATTCCGCTGCTCTAACCGACTGAGCTACTCCGGCGGGGAGGCGGAGTGTAGCCCGCCGAGGGCGCTGCTCTCCTGCTCGGTGAGCTTGCGCGGGCGGCGCGACTCGGGGTCCCAGATGACGATCACGGCTCTGCCCTCGGCGGCGATCGTGCCGTCGGGCAGCAGGACCTCGTGGGCCAGCGTGACGCTCGAGGAGCCGACCTTCTCGACGCGGACGGCGACCTCGACATGGCCGAGCTCGCGGCGCACCTCGTGGCGGTAGTCCAGCTCGACGCGTGCCAGGACGAACTCGAAGCCCGGCATCCCGGCGAGCTGGTCGAACAGCGCCCAGCGGCCCTCCTCGAGCAGCTCGTGGTAGACGCTCTGGTTGAGGTGGCCGAGCATGTCGACGTCGCGCCAGCGCAGGCCGAGGCGGATGCGGACCTCGGCCGGGTGGCCCTCACCGCCGCCATCGTCCCCGGTCATCGTGCGGCCCCGGCCGCCCGCGCGCGGCGGGCGAGCTCGACCGTCGCTGCTCGCAGGCCGCCGGCC
>JACCQW010000359.1 GCA_013813955.1 Solirubrobacterales bacterium | reverse complement strand
GGCGTCAGGCGGTCGCCGATCGAGGCGCTCGGTAGCCAGGGCTGAGGCGGACGCCGCCGCTGCGCGCCGCCCGCACGAGCCACGCAAGGCCGACGGCCATCAGCGCGAGGCTCTCCAGCTGGGCGGCGGTGAGCCCGGCCAGCACGTCGTCGTTGCGACGCACGAACTCGACGAGGAAGCGCTCGCACCCCGCGAGCACGAGGTAGAAGGCGAAGACCAACCCGGGCCGCACGCTGTCGCGCGCGCGCCACAGGCCCCACGCGAGCAGGCCCATCGCGACCGTCTCGTAGATCGGGGTCGGGTGCACGTCGACCGTCGTCGGCACGACGCCGTCGGGGTAGGCCATGCCCCAGGGCAGGTCCGTCGGCTCGCCGTAGTCGCCGTCGCCGGAGACCTGGCAGCCCACGCGGCCGATCGCGTAGCCGATCGCCAGGCCAGGGGCGCACAGGTCCAGCAGGGTGAGGTTGAGCATCCCCCGGCGCCACGCCCACGCCAGCACGCCGATCGCCCCGCCGATCGCGCCGCCGTACCAGACCAGGCCCGAGCCACCGAACAGGCTGCCGAGCAGGTCGTCGGAGAGCCCGCCGGGGTTCTGCAACAGCCAGTAGCCCCGGGCGCCGACCAGCCCGCCGACCAGGGCGGCGAAGACGATCTCGTAGGACCAGTCGACCGGCTTGCCCAGCTCGCGCAGGCGACGCCCGACGACCGCGCCCGAGACCAGGAAGGCGACGGCGAAGCACAGCCCGAAGGTCTTCAGGGAGAGGCCGAGGAGCTCGATCTCGGGCTGCATCGGCCCGAGAGGCTATAGGTGCCTAGAGGTAGCCCATCGGGTCCACGGGCGACCCGTTGATGCGCACCTCGAAGTGCAGGTGCGCGCCGAAGGAGTTGCCGGTGTTGCCGACCGCGCCGATGACCTGCCCCTTGCTGACGTTGGCGCCCTGGCTCGTGCCGAAGCGCGACTGATGCGCGTAGCAGCTGGACATCGAGGCGGTGTGCTGGACGCAGGTGTAGTTGCCGTAGCCGCCCGAGGCGCCGGTGCCCTGCATGAGCACCACGCGCCCGGAGTCCGCCGCGCGGATCGGCGTGCCCTCCGGCGCGGCGATGTCGATGCCCGCGTGCAAGCGTCCCCAGCGCTGGCCGAACGGCGAGGTGAACGCGCCGTTGACCGGCCACACGAAGCTCCCCGAGCCCTGCCTCGCGGGACCGAGCGAGCCGGCGTTCTGGCGCTGGGCGGACTGCAGCTGGCCCTGGATGCGCCGGGACGCGGCCTCCAGGCCGTCCACGTGCTGCTCCAGCCGGCGGCGGTCACCCGTGACCTTGCCAAGCGCCGCGGCCTTGCCCGACTTGGTGCGGGCGTAGCCCACGCGGGTCCCGATGAGCTCGAGCTTCACGCCGGCCACCTGGTCGCGGCGCTCCTGCACCTGGGCGGTGACGCGCTGCTGGCGGCGCTCCAGGCGGTCGAGGCGCTCCTCCGTGCGCACGGCCTCGGCCTTCGCCTCGCGCACGATCACCACCACCGTGCGGTCCTGGGCGGAGATGCGCTTGATGAACTCGCCGCGCTCGAGCAGGTCCGCGAAGCCATCGGAGTTGAGGACCACCGTCACGAGGTCCGGCGCCTCGGCCTTGTAGATCTCGACCAGGCGCGTGCGCAGCAGGCGGCGGGTCTCGGCCAGGCGCCTGCGCAGGCGCACGAGTCGGGCACGCTCGGAGCGCAGCTCCCCGCGCAGGCGCTCCAGCTCGGCCTGCTTGCGGCGCAGGTCGGCCTCGATGCGCTCCTGGCGGCCGCCGAGCGTGGAGATGCGGCCCTGCAGGCGGCCGATGCGCCGCGAGTAGCCGGCGATCTCCGTGCTCAGCGTGCGCTCGGCCCCCTTCTTGCGCCCGATCTTCTCGCGCGCGCGGTCGATCCTGCGCTCGAGGTCGGAGAGCTTGGACGGCGACGACGGGGCCCCGGAGGAGACGAGCGGGATGACCGCCCACAGCACCAGCGGCAGGGCCACGGCCGCCAGGAGGACACGGGCGCGCATGCGACCGCGCAGTCTAGGTTCGCCCTGCACGGGGTATCAACCTGAGCTTCAGTGTTATGTAGCCTTGCCAGTGGCATTGCGCCCGTTTCCGAGTGTTTGCAGGGAAATCAGCCTCGGCAGGCGGGAGCTCCCCGGTCGCCTTCTCAGACCGCGATGCCGCTCTCGTAGAATGTCGGGCATGGCTGTCACCAAGACCGAGTTCGGGCGTGATTCCGGCCTTCAGGCCCGCATGCTCCTCACCATCTTCCTGCTGGGGGCGGTGTACGTCGCCCTCATGGCGGCCCTGTTCGCCTCGGGCGCCAGCGGCGTGACGATCGCGGTCATCGCCGGTGGCCTGTTCTTCTTCCAGCTGTTCGCCTCGGACAAGATCGCCCTGCGCGCCATGGGCGCCCAGGAGGTCAGCGCCCAGCAGGCGCCCGAGCTGCACGCGATGATCGAGCGCCTCTGCATCCAGGCCGACCTGCCCAAGCCGAAGATCGCCGTCGCGCAGACTGACATGCCCAACGCGTTCGCCATGGGCCGCTCGCAGAAGTCCGCGACCGTGTGCGCGACCACGGGGATCATGCAGCTGCTCTCCCCCGCCGAGCTCGAGGGCGTCATGGCCCACGAGCTGACGCACGTCAAGAACCGCGACGTGATGATCATGACCATCGCGTCGTTCTTCGCGTCGATCGCCGCGATGATCCTGCAGTTCGGCTTCTTCTTCGGCGGCGGTCACGACGGCGACGACGACAGCCCCGGGATCATGGGGCTCATCCTCGTGTCGCTGCTGGTGTACGTGGTGTCATTCTTCTTGATGCAGGCGCTCTCGCGCTACCGCGAGTTCTCCGCCGACCGCGGGGCGGCGCTCATCACCGGCCGGCCCAGCGCGCTGGCCTCGGCGCTGCAGAAGATCTCCAGCGGGATGCACCGCCTGCCCCAGCAGGACCTGCGGGCGCACAGCGAGTTGAACGCCTTCTACATCTTCCCGGCCGGCGCGAAGAACTCGCTGCTCGGCCTGTTCTCCACGCACCCTCCGATGGAGAAGCGCATTGCGGCGCTGTCGCGCCTGGAGACCCAGCTGCAGCAGAGCACGCTCGCGACGCTGTAGCGCATGGGCTTCCTCGACGCGCTGCTCGGTGGTCGCAAGAAGCTCAAGGCGCCGGCGCCCGACCGGCTGTTCGCGATGTCGACCGCGTACGTGACGCTCCAGACCGGTCACGCGATCACGACCAAGGGCGTGGCGGGCATCGTCTTCCAGCCCCTGGCCACCGCGGACTTCGAGTCGATCGCGACCGAGATGGAGGAGGTGCTGCGCGGCACGGGCGAGGAGACCGGCACCACCATCACCACGGCCGACGACGAGCACGACTACCGCTGGATGATCCTGCACGACCCCGACCTCGAGGACCTGGTGGTCGGCGTCAACGCGGTCGGCGACGCGCTCGCGGTCGGCGGCTATGGCGATCGGGTGCTGGCCGCGGTGTTCGCGTTCACCGACGCGAAGGGCCGGCCGGTGTACTTCATCTACAACTACAAGCGCGGCGCCTGGTATCCGTTCGTGCCGGCGGGAGGCACCGCCGGCGAAGCCGGTGGTCAGGAGCGCAACGCCGAGCGCGAGATGCAGATCAAGGCGATGGTGGCCGGCGAGCTGCCGATCGAGGCCGAGATGGAGCGCTGGTTCCCCCTCTGGGGCATGCCGATCTGATCCACCTGCTGCCACTGTCCCCCGCCTGGGGGGAGAACTGCAGCAGGTGGATGTGCAACGCGGCGTGCAGGGGCGGTGCTCTCGCCGGATAGGGTGACGCCGCCGCCGCAGGTCCGCGCGGCCCGCATGCCTTCGCGCCGTCCTCGCCCTCCGCTCCTAGTGCTCGCCGCGCTCGTCGTCGCGGGCCTCGTCGCCGTCCCGGGCGCCGCGGGCGGCCGGCAGGACCCCGACCGCGTCCGCGACCGCATCGAGAGCCAGCGCGACCG